>CAZFGM010000088.1:0-15588 GCA_964518515.1 uncultured Alcaligenaceae bacterium
TGCTGGCCGAAGCGCGTGCCGAGGAGATCCGCCGCGGCGGCTACGCGCTTCAGCTGGCCCGCATCGGCGACTTTCAGGCGCGGACAATATCGTGGCCGCCGCCACATCGCAAAACATAACGCTCTGGGACCTGGGCATCTCCTCCAAGCCACAAGTCATTCTGGGCCATGGCGGCGCCGTACCGACGCTGGCGTTCGCGCCGGACAGCACGTACCTGGTCACGGGGCATGGCGATGCCTGGCGCGATGGTCCAGCGCCGCCTGACAAAGGCGGAGTCGTCATCAAGGGTTTCGAGCCCGGCCCCGGCGCGGGAGCGGCGCCGATCAAGCTGTGGAACTTCGTCACGGGAAAGTCGGCCGGCAGTTTTGCCGACCATCGGGTCCAGGTTTTGGCCTTCGCGCCGGACGGCAAGACTCTCGTCACCGGCGGCGATCGCTTGATACTTCGCGATGCCAGCACCCGCGCCGTCAAGTTCCATCTCGACGGCCACAGAGCCAAGGTGTCTGCCGTCGCCTTCTCCAAGGATTCTTCCCTGCTGGTAAGCGGCAGTCGCGATGGGGTGGTAAAACTCTGGGACGTTGCCGCCGGTAAGGAAAAAGCGTCGTGGATCGCGCATCCCCAAAATATCGTGACTTCTCTCGCTCTTTGCCGGGACGGCAAAATCCTGGCCAGCGGGGGGGGCCAACCCATGCACTCCCAGGTACCCCCCGGTGAGCACATGCCGGGCGGCGGCATCCGTGTCGGCCCCATCTCCTCGTCGTCCGGCGCCGTCAAGCTTTGGAACCTGGATTCGCAGCAGGAAATCCACACGATTCCCAGTAACACCTCCGTGCTGTCCATCGCGTTCTCCTCGGCCGGCGACACGCTCGTCGTTGCTTCCGAAGAGCACAAAGTCCTTCTCTGGGACATGGCCGCGATGAAGCAGCGCGGCGCGCTGCACAGCGCGGCCGTCCTGCTCGAAGGACATCGCGGTCCGGTTCATGCCGTCGCCTATGCTCAAGACGGCAACACGCTGGCGACGGCGAGCGCGGACGGGACCGTCAAAATCTGGGATCCCGTGACCGGCCAACTTCGCGCCACCTTGGCCGGCGAGGTCGGCGCGCTTCGTTGCCTTGCGTTTGCTCCCTCCGGGTCGGCACTGGCCGCCGGCAGCTCCACCGGCAACACGCTCTGCTGGCACACCGGGACGCAACTACCCGACGTCCCCCTCGCCAAAGAGGTCGCCAAGCCAAGCCCCGGCTTCGATGCCCATGTTCTCGAGGTCAAGGGAAATCGCCTCAAGCTCCGCAAGCAACCCGGGTGGATCGAGGTGACGCTTCCCTTGTCGACAACCTGCAAGTTCGAGAAGGCGACGCGAGAGGCCGATGGTCAGACGTTGAGGACTGACGGCGCGCTGGCCCAGGGGCTGCAGCATTCCGCCTTCGAGAACCTGACCAACCGCAACGTGCTGGCCCGCATCGAGACAAATCCCGAAGGCAGCGAAATCACGCGCATCCAGGTGTTCGAGCAAAGCTTCTCCGCTGGCCTGCGCAAGATCGAGCCGGGCAAGATTACCTTGGGCGTCGCCAAGGGAAAAGCGTTCAAGATCGTGCCCGTCCCGGAGATTTTCGACCTCAGCCCGAGCTGCAAGGTCTACCAATCACGCCTTGATTTGGAGACCGCCATCTCCCGCAACGTGGAGGTTCCCGGAGGCCTCGACCATCCGGTCTTCAAGACGCTGGACCAACGGGTTCTCGCGGTCGACGTCACCACCGACGCCGAGGCCAAGGTCGTCACCCAGATCCGGATCTCGGCTTTCGTGGACATCAACGCGCCGGTGCAGCTCCCTATCAAGCCGCCGGTGAAAGTGAATCCGCCGCCGGACAAGAGCGACGTGCTCTTTTCGCACAAGGGGCGACTGGATGCCAAGGATGCGCTCGAGCAGGGAAAGCATTTCAAGGTGCACACGTTCAAGATGGTTGCCGGCGCCAGCTACATCCTCGAATTGACGAGCGCTCAGTTTGAGACCCTGCTGGTCGTCGAGACCGCCGCAAAAATAAACCTGGCCCGCGGCTTTGACCGGGGCGGCGGCCTGGGCTCGCGCATCAACTTTCGGGCCAACCGAAACGAGGAGCATCGCTTTATCGTAACGTCGCTAAAGCCCAACGCCACGGGAGATTACACCTTGAGGATTCGGCAAATGGCCGCCCCGGTTGTGCCGAAAGGTCCGAACCCGGCGCTTGACAAGAGCGTCGAGGTCTTCTCGCACAAAGGACAGCTGGATGCCAAGGATCCGCTGCTCATGGGCAAGCACTTCAAGGTACACGCGTTCAAGATGGTTGCCGGTGCCACCTACATCATCGATCTGAAGAGCGCCCAGTTTGATACGTTCCTGCGCCTCGAGAGTGCCGCGAAGGCGATCCTGGCCCAGGACGACGACGGCGGCGGCGGTCTGGACTCGCGCATCGTCTTTCGCGCCCAGCGCGATGAGGAGTATCGGATCATCGTGACCTCCTACCCGCCCAACGCGACCGGGGAATACAGCCTGGCGATTCGTCAATCGCTGCCTGCGGATGGCCCGAAGAGCAAGGGGCCTTGAAAAGTCCCAACCTCACATGGACGTTAATCATGGATTTTCTAGGAACCAGGCCGGGCGGAGATTGCCATGATCCTACCGCAGGGCTTTGCAACGCATTTGTAGGTCAGCCTTTCCAGGCTGACCTCGTTTGACCAGGTTGATTGAGCTCGGTCAGGCTGGAAAGCCTGACCTACTATTTCGTTGCAAAGCCCTACCGCAGCGCGAAAAAAATGAAAGAAAGAATTGGCTCACGCCGTCATTTCCAGGCCCACCAGGGTCAAATCGTCCGTTTGCCGGGTTTGGCCGAACAGTTCGGCAGCCAGACGGCTCACCAAGTCCTGAATGGGCAACTGGCGAAAGGCGGCGGCGGCGGCCAGCAGGCTGGCCGTGCCGACCGGCTGATTTTCATAAGCCGCCGAATCCATGCCGTCGGTGTAGAGCAAGATCTTATCCCCGGGATGAAGCTGATGGGCTTGCATCGGGTATTCGGTGTCGAACACGCCCAGCAAGCCGCCCTCCATTTCCCACAGTCGCGGCGCTCCTTCGCGCGGCAAATACACCGGATACGGATGTCCCGAGCGCGCGATTCGCAGCGTGCGCTCCTGGAAGTTGAGCAGCACGTAAATCATGGTGATGAAGGGATTTTCCGAAAGGTGCTGGTCGATCAGGTCGCGGTTGAGGCGTTGCAAAACCTCGCTGGGCGGCACCAGGCGATAGTTCTGCCCAAAGATTTCCTTGGCCCGCACCCCCTTTTTGACGAAGATAGTCAGCAGGCTGGCGGGCACGCCGTGGCCCATGGCGTCGGCGATGTAAAACCCCAGGTGGTTTTCATCGAGGCGGAAGATATCGTAGAAATCACCGCCCACCCGGCCGCACGGCCGGTAGTGGACGGCAAAACGGGCCTGGGCCAGCTGCGGCAACGTCTGCGGCAAAAAACTTTCCTGAATCCGCCGCGCCAGCTCCAGCTCCTGGTCGATCTGTTGATAGGCCGACTGCAAGCGCTTGTTGATGCGGTTCACTTCGGCTGATTTTTCCGTCAAATGGTCGTGGCGTTCCTTGAGGCGCAGGAAGGCCTGAACCTGGGCCAAGAGTTCTGCGGGCGCGAACGGACGGAGCAAGTAGGCATCGGCGCCGCTTTCCAGGCTGGCCAGGCGACATTCGGGCGAGCTATCCTCGGTGACGAACAGGATGGGCACGAACGTCTCCCCCAACCGGTCGCGCAGCCGTTGACAAAAGCCCAACGCATCCCGCGACCGCCGCGTTCCTTCCACGACGATCAGACTAAAAGCGGCCGGTTCCTCCGCTTCCAGGGCTTCCTCGATGTGGTAGCCTGTTCGTTGCAGCTGGGTACGCACGTCATCCGGGGCCGAATATTTGTCCGCGCACAGTAGAATCCGGAACGGGGCGGCGGTTTTCATGCATCCCTCCCGAGGCTTCCACTATAGCGCTGCCGTGGAGAAGAGGAAAGTGGAAAGTGGTTTGTTTACGTTTAGCCCTCGAATGATCGTATGCAAGAGGGATATCTTTTTGCAAGCATCATGCGAACGCTAAACGTAAACTGGACTTTTCACTTTTCACTTTTCACTTTTCACTTTTGTCAATGTACAATACACCGCTGTCCACTGATTGGGGAACACTGGAAGGACCACCTTTATGATGCCGATTTCGCAGATGGCGGCGGCGGTGCAGCCATCGGCCACGCTCGCCGCGGGGGCCAAGGCCCGCCAGCTCAAAGCCGAAGGCATTGGCGTTTTCGATTTCAGCCTGGGAGAACCCGATTTCAAGACGCCCGAACACATCTGCCAGGCGGCCTCCAAGGCCATGCTCGATGGCCAAACTCATTACACGGCGGCCGCCGGCATACTCGAGCTGCGCACCGCCATCGCCCGCCTGTACCAGAAGACCTACGGCCTGCAGGTGACCGCGGACCAGGTCATCGTTTCCAACGGCGCCAAGCATTCCCTGCACAACGCCCTGGCGGCCACGGTTGGACCGGGGGACGAAGTCATCATTCCCACGCCCTACTGGGTCAGTTACAGCGACCTGGTGCAGATGACCGGCGCCGCCTCCGTGCTGGTGCCGACCACGCAGGAAAGCGGCTTCAAGATGAAGCCGGCCCAACTCCGCGCCGCCCTGACCCCGCGCAGCCGGCTGGTGATGCTCAACTCCCCCAGCAACCCCACCGGTACGGTCTATAGCCGCAAAGAGCTGGAAGACCTGGCCGACGTCATCCTCGATTCCAGCCTGGCGGTCATCAGCGACGAGATTTACGAGCGCCTGGTCTACGGCGAGGCCCGCGCCACCTGCTTCGCCACCCTTCGTCCCGGCCTGGCCGAGCGCACGCTGACCATCAGCGGCGTGAGTAAAAGCTACGCCATGACCGGCTGGCGCATCGGCTGGACTCTGGGGCCGGCCCACGTCATCAAGGCCATGGGCAACGTGCAAAGTCAGCAAACCAGCAATCCGTGCAGCATCAGTCAATATGCCGCCCTGGCCGCCTTGCAAGGGGACCAGGATTGCGTGGAGAGGATGCGCCGCGAATTCGAAGCCCGTCGTGACCTGGTATGCAAGCGCCTGGCCGCCCTGCCCAAGATCCAGTGTCCGGTTCCCGGCGGCGCCTTTTACGCCTTTTTCAACATCTCGGCCCACTTCGGCCGCTCCCTGGCCGGCAAGAAAATTACCGACTCCGCCACCTTCTGCCAGGTCGCCCTCGAGTCGGCCCACGTCAACCTCGTGCCGGGCTCCGCCTTCGGCGCCGAGGGTTACGTCCGCCTGTCCTTCGCCGCCAGCCGCGAACACCTGCACGGCGGACTGGACCGGCTGGAACAATTGCTGGTCAAGGGGGGATAGTGGTCAGGAGTCAGGGGGCAGGAGTCAGGAGTCGTGGCGATGCTCGGGAAAAAGAATTGCCAATTGCCAATTACCAATTGCCAATTGATAATTGATAATTGATAGAAGCCGCCGTTTCCCCGCCAATTGGCAATTGGCAATTGGTAATTGGCAATTGGCATTGGAAAAACTAAACTGACCCCTGACTCCTGACCCCTGACCCCTGACTCCTGACCCCTGGCCGAGGTTGCCATGCCGGTGCTGCTTTTGACCGAAGAAGACGTCCGCCAGGTGTTGACCATGGAAATGGCCCTGGAAGCGGTCGAGCAGGTGCTGCGCAAGTTGGCCCTGGACGAAGCGACCAACATTGCCCGCGCCCGCAGCCAGACCGATCACGCTATGTTGCACGTCATGTCCGGGGCGGCCAAGACCATGGGCATCATGGGCTACAAGGCCTATTCCACCAGCCGCAAGGCCGGCCATTTTCACGTCGGCCTGTATGACGGAAAGACCGGCAGCCTGCAAGCCCTGATCCAGGCGGATTACCTCGGCCAGGTCCGGACCGGGGCAGCCAGCGGGGTGGCCACCCAATACATGGCCCGCCACGACGCCCAGGAGGTCGGCCTGTTCGGCAGCGGTAAGCAGGCCCGCACGCAACTGCTGGCGGTGTGCAAGGTCCGCAAAATCCGCCGCGTGCAGGTGTACAGTCCCAATGAAGAGCGGCGCCGCCAGTTCGCCGACGAGATGAGCGCCGCCTGCCGCTGCGAGGTGGTTCCGGTGCCGCGTCCGGAGATGGCCGCCGAAGACAAGGACATCATCATCACCGCCACCACCAGCCGCGAACCGGTGCTCAACGGCCACTGGATTGCCGAGGGCACGCACCTGAACGTCATCGGTTCGAATTTCCTGGGCAAGGCCGAGGTGGATGCGGTGGCCGTGCGCCGCTGCGAATCGATCGTGGTGGATAGCAAGGACCAGGCCCGCATGGAAGCCGGCGACTTCGTGCAGGCCATCGAGGAAGGCTCGATTCACTGGGCCGACATCCATGAGCTGGGCCAGGTGATCGTCGGCCGCTACACCGGCCGGGCCCATTCCCAGGACGTGACCATGTTCAAATCCCTGGGCATTGCCCTGGAAGACATCGCCGTGGCGTCCCGGGTATTGGCCCGGGCCCAGGCAGCGGGAGTCGGCAAGCTTCTGGAATGGTAGGCTTTCAAAAGTAGGTCAGCCTTTCCAGGCTGACTTCCCTTGGGTCAGGCTGGAAAGCCTGACCTACTTATGCAAAGCTGGAATGGTAGGCGAAACGCATATGAAATGCAGTTTTTGTGAACAGAAGCTGGTGTGCAAGCATTGTGGCCGGCCCTTTCAGCCGCGGCGGGCCGATGTCCATCTGGGCGCCTATCAGCCCGACATGCACATCCCTTGTCCGGAATGTCAGCGCGTGTTAACCTGCAAAGCATGCGGTTTTGTTTACGGCGAGGAGGAAGAGGAATCTTCGCCCTGAGCAGAAAAGTTGCGTGAATCTGAGCCCGAAGCGCAAGCAAGGTCGTTCGGCATTATCCTTGCTGGCGCTGTGGGTTCGAATCTATCATGGACTCCACCGAAACCGGTCGCACGATTCGCTTGATTCTGCGCCCTTCGCCGGCCGGCCCTGGAGTCATGAGCATCGTGGAAAAAAAGAAGACCACCTATTACGCGTTTCGCGAAATCCCGTGCGCCATCGGTGGGCGTGGTTTTGCCGTCCACCGGCTGGGCCTGGGCGACCTCTATCATGTCCGCATCGGCGCGCCGACGGATTGTTCCTGCGAATGCCTGGGCTTTCTCGCCCACGGCCGCTGCCGGCATGTCCTGGGCTTGCTGGCGCTGGTCCGGAAAGGGTTGGTGTAAAACGGAGGCCGTGCTTGCACAACTCCAGGACCGCTCGTAAGATTTTTTCCATCCAGGTTTTATCCGGCCTGGACGAACGGTTCGGCCGCGAGCAGCGTATTGGCAACAGACGCGCGGCCGCGGTTGAATTTCAGCAAAACGATGAGCGCGAATAATGAACCAAGCAAGGAAACTGTATGCCCGGAAATAATGTCGTCATCGAAACCCGGCGTCTGAAAAAGGTTTACCGCGATTTTTGGGGTCGGCCGAAAAAGGTCGCCCTCAACGCTCTCAATCTCACCATCTTCGGCGGGGAAATCTTTGGCCTGCTCGGCCCCAACGGCTCGGGCAAGACCACCACCATCAAGCTGCTTCTGGGCCTGTTGTTCCCCACAGAAGGGGAGGCCCTTATCTTCGGCCAACCCGCGGCCGACGTGAAGAAAAACGAACGTATCGGCTTCCTGCCCGAGGAATCGTACCTGTACAAGTTCCTCAACGCCGAGGAGACGCTGGATTTCTACGGCCGGCTGTTCAAGCTCGATCCGCCAGTGCGCCGCCAGCGGGCCGCCCAATTGATCGACGTCGTCGGCCTGTCCGCTGACAAGAAACGCCCACTCCGCGAATATTCCAAGGGCATGCGCCAGCGCATCGGCCTGGCCCAGGCCCTCATCAACGATCCGGAACTGGTCATTCTCGACGAGCCGACCTCCGGCCTGGACCCGCTTGGCACGCGCTGGATGAAGGACCTGATCGTCGAGCTGCGCGACAAGGGCAAGACCATCTTGATGTGCAGCCATCGCCTGGAAGACGTGCAAGACATTTGCGATCGCGTGGCCATTCTCCACGAAGGGGAGCTGCAAAAGCTGGACAGCGTCAAGGGCCTGTTGGAAGACGTGCGCCGCCTGGAATTGCGGGCCAAGGGCGTCGAGCTGACGGACGAGCTGCGCCGCGACCTGGAGGAAGTGTTGCGCCGCCATGGGGGCGAGGTGGAATTTTTCGGCCACCCTACCACCAGCCTGGAAGCCATGTTTCTGGAAATCGTCGCGGAAAGCAAGGCCCACCCCGGCCGGCGCTATTTGCCGCCCGCGGACAAACCGGCGGCGCGTGCGGACGGCCAGCCTGCGGTGGGCGAGCCGGCCAGCACGCATATCAAAAAATAAATAAATCCGAAATTAGCGAAATTCGAAACAAATTCGAAATTCAAAATATGAAACCCCAATGGCACCTTAACCATTCTTCAAAAGCAGGATTTATTTTGGATTTGTGCGGATTTTCGATTTCGATTTAAGGGTGCAACGCGAAGTTTTTTTGGATTTGGTTTCGAATTTCAGATTTCGAATTTGTTTCGAATTTCGAATTTCGAATTTGGTGCATCATGTTATTTGCCGCGCTGGAACTGGACCGCGAGCCCTTGCAATGGAGCCAGTTTCCGGCGGCTGTGGCGTCCTGGGTGCAAACCGTCGGAACGGTGTCGGCCATCGGGCTGGGAATCTGGCTGTTGGCTTATTACCTGCAAGGGCCCGGGCTGGTGTGGTTTCAGCGGAAAGGCATGTTCAAAAGCCAGACGCCGCGGTCCATGGGCCTGGCCTGGACCGGGGAAGCGCTGGCTGTGGCCGTCCTGGCCGGGATCGCCGGCATCGCCTATCTTCTGGCCATTATCTTTGCCCTGGGCAACCTGATCTTCGAACCTTCCGTCCCGACGCTTCCAGGACGGGAACCCGTTTCCCCTTCGGTTTTTTCTCTGTTGTCGGTAATCTTCCTGACGGTGGGAGGAGCGGCGGCCTTTTTTGCCGTGGCTGTGCCGCCGCTGCGGGCGCTGCCGAGTCTGAGCTGCCGGCGGATTTGGGCCTTGACGCGCCTCAGCTTGAAGGAAGCCATTCGCTCCAAGATCGTCGTCATTTTCGCCCTGATGGCCGTGCTGCTGCTCTTTATTGACTGGTTCGTGCCGTACAAGCCGGAAGACCAGTTGCGCAATTATGTGCGGGCCATTTACGGCTCCTTGGGGTTGGTGTTTGTGTTGACGGCCAGCCTGCTGGGGGCTTTCAGCATCTCCAGCGATTTGCGCAGCCAGGCGCTGTTCACGATCGTGACCAAGCCGGTGGAACGGTTCGAAATCGTGGCGGGGCGCTTCCTGGGTTATGGGCTGTTGCTCACGGCGGGCCTGGCGGTGCTGGGCGGATTGGGCCTGTTGTATCTGGCCCGCGGCGTGGGCGAGAAGGCCAAGGAAGAAAGCTACCGGGCGCGCGTGCCGTTGTATGGCGAGCTGTCTTTCCGCGGCACCTATTCGGCCACGCGCGGCATCAGTGTCGGCCGGGTATGGGACTATCGCAGCTATATCGGCGTCCGCAGCGAAGAGATAACACACAAGCACAAGCCCCGCCAGTACGCCCTCTGGTCGTTTTCCACCCTGCCGGACCCCGCCGGCCAGGACGCGGTCCTCGTGCAGATCACCTTCGATATCCACCGCGAGTACAAAGCGGAAGAAGGGAAAAGCGGCGTCCCGTGCTCCTTCCTGTTCGGGGACGGCAGATGGAACGTGCCCGAAGCGGAGTCCAAGGCGGCGGCCTATCGCCAGGAAGAGGCCGAGCTTGATGCCCAGCTGGGAAAAAAGGGAATCCTGGCTGGGAAAAAGAAGGCGTTGATCAAGGAGGAATTGATTCCCAAGCATGGCGTGTATGTCCTCGCCGGCTTCCGGGTGGCTGATTATCACACGCAGACCCTCGAGGTGCCGGCCCTGTTGTTGCACACGCTGCGCGAACAAGGCGCCAGGGACTTTCAAGTTCTGGTCAGCGTGGATGAGGACCCCGACCGCAAGCGCTCGCAGAAGGTGGGCATGGCCCGCCGCGATTTGTACGTGCTGCAAGCGGAAGAGTGGTTCGAGGTCAACTTTCTCAAGGGCTTTGTCGGCCTGTGGTGTATGACCCTCCTGGTCCTGGGGCTGGCCATCGCCGTCAATACCTACCTGAGCGGGGTCATCAGCTGGCTGTGCGCCATGTTCTTGATCATCGCCGGTATTTTTATCGATTTCATTCGCATGGTGGCCTTTAGCCCGCCCAGCGGCGATCCCCTGTTCACGCCCGGTCCGGTGGAGGCGGCCATTCGCGTGGCCCAAAACAAGCCCGGCGCTGTGGAGCTGGAAGGGCCCATCTTCGGACTGGTCAAGGGCCTGGACGAAGGAAGCAAATGGCTCCTCCGCCGTTTCCTGGACATTTTGCCCGAGGTGAAACGGTTTAACCTGGATGAATACGTCGCCAGCGGTTTTGGTATTCCGTGGTCGCATGTCCTCTTGCTCGATAACCTGATCCCACTGGTCGCCTACCTGACTCCCTGGGCGATCCTGGCATATTACCTGATGCGCTATCAGGAAGTGGCGAATCCGAATTAAGAGTAGAAAGGGAAAAGTTAATAGTGACGCGCCCGAAAAAAGTCGATTTCTCAGGAATTTGGGATCAAATTTCCAGTGTTTTTGAGGGTGGTTTCTCCAAAGAAGGACTTTTGTCGGGCGCGTCAATAGTGGAAAGGAGAAAGTTGAAAGTCGAAAGTTGATGTGAAAAAAAAGAATATTCTTGAGATGTAGCAAACTTGTCGGGATGGCAGCCCCCTTCAGGGGGCTTTCCGCGCCAGCGGTGTAGGCCCGCCGTTCACGGCGGGTGGGAGGGGCCTCCTCCCCTGGGAACCCCGTTCACGGGGTTTCCCGCGGTTTGCCTTCAGGCTCCGAGTTCACGGCTGAAGCCGAACGGCGAGAAACCCCGTAAACGGGGTTGGAAACCAAAGACAGGTTATCCCAGAACCCGCCCTCAAAGGGCGGGCCTACACCGCTGGCGCGGAAAACCCCGTGAACGGGGCTGCAAACAGGTCAACCATAAAGCCTCCTTCCCGATTAATTGCGACCGTCTCGTATTCTTTCCTTTCACTTTTACTTTTACTTTTAACTTGATTTTATGACTACTTTCCAGCACCAAGCGCGCGTTCGCAAGCTGATCTATACCGTCCTTATTCTGGCCCTGTTCACCGGGTCGCTGATCCACCGGCGGTTCGTGATTGAAAGCCAGGCTCAGGAGCTGCAACTGCGCGAGGTGGACCGGGGCGAGGTGCAGCTTACCTGGTCCGCCTTTCGCTTGCTGCTCACCGGCTCGAAGGGCCTGGCCTGCACCATTTTGTGGGCCCAGGTCGTGGAAAAGAAGGAAAGACACCGCTTCAACGAGGTGGAACAGCTGGTCACGTCCATCACCGAGCTGATGCCGTACTTTTCCACGCCCTGGATATACCAGGGCCATAATCTGGCCTTTAACATTTCCGTCGAGTATGACAATGCCCGCGATAAATATTATTACGTCAGCCGCGGACTCGATCGGCTGGCCACCGGCGAGCGCCGCAATATCAATCCCGGCAACCCCGAAATTCGCAATATCATCGGCTTCTATTACAACCTCAAGATCGGCACCAGCGACGAGCGCATGACCATGCGCTGCCTGCTGGATTTGAGCTGCCTGGATCCGCTGGACCGCGACCCGGACAAGCTGCGCGCCGACCCGGCCCATTTCAAGAAATTCTGCGAGGACAATCCGCGACTGGTGCGGCGGCTGCGCGAGCAGCTCGGCCTGACCAGCAGGGAGCAAGTCGTGGATTTTTTGGACGCCAATCGCGACGTGCCCAACCGCTTCAAGGAAAAAAAACCGGGCAGCGGCAGATCGGAGTTGAAGGTCGAGAAGGAACAATGGCCCATTTTGCCCCCCAAGAACCAATGGCGGCGCGGTTGGCCCGTTCCCGAAGACCGCGATTTCGGCATCTCCACGGAATTGCCCTTGGTGGACGTGCAGATCCTCAGCCGGACCTGGTATCTGTACTCCCTTTTTTCCGTGCCGGAGGCCCCGGCCGTTCCCAACTATGAAGGCTACGAGGAAAAGGATTTCAACCCCGCCGTGCACCGCATTCCGCGGCGGCCGAACATTTACATCTTCCGGACCTTTCCCTTGCGGGCCCAGGAAAACCACGCCGAACAATTGCAGGTGGAAGGTTGGTTCGACGACCAGGGTTGGTTTATCAAGGAGTGGTTTGATGCCGCGGACAATCCCGACATGGGCGAGCTGGTGGGCAACCACCCCAAATTCGATTCCGGCCGGGCCTGGGACAATGCCGCCCGCATGCTCGAGGAACACGCCAAGAAAACCGGCTTGTACCTGCAGGCCAAGGAAAAGCGCCGCCTCCACCACGTCGCCGGCAAATACCGGGAAAAGTATCAACTCAAGGAGGGGATGCGCAAGCCCCTGCCGCCCAAGGATAAAGATCCGGCCATCCTGGAGAGTTATGCGGCCCACACGCGCCTGTACTGGGTCGAGTTTTACCGTCGCCTGACCAACTACGAGGGCCATTATTACCACGCCCTGGCCAAGGCGGCCCCCCAGGGAGTGGTGGCGTTCAAGTTGTTCGCCCTGGCCGAGCCCTTGCGCAAGAGCGGCGCCCACGCTCTGATCTTTTATGAACGGAACAAGGACACCGGCGCCTATGAAAAAAAGGTCCTCCCCCTCATGGCGGTGTATGACACCGCCGTGGAGCTATTGTTGGGCCTGATGCTGCAAACCCCCGGCGCGCGCAGGGTCCTGCAGGAAGATGCTTACGAAGCCCAGATATGGTACATCCGCTATGTGCAAGATCAGAAAGCGGAATTCTTGAAGCCCTTGACCCTCGGCATGAGTCAATGGGCCATGTACCTGCACCCGCCGCTGGACAGCGCTTACCTGCCGTATTACCAGGACGAGGCCACGGACCAGCTCATCAAGCCGCTGTCGCTGGGCATGAGCCGGTGGGCCATGTGCCAAGGCCCGGTCGTTGCCGCCGGCGCCGGCCTGGCGCCGCTGGCGCTGGGCATGAGTCCGTGGGCCATGTACCTGCATCCGCCGCTGGAGTCACCGTTCGGCGCCAAAGTGCCCGGCCTGCTGGAACGGAAAGAAAAAAACCGCATCATCCCGATTCGCGATTTCCGCGGCCCGTTTGACATGGTGACCGCCCTGAACGGGCTTCTGGTCCACGATCCCAAGGACCCGAACAAGGTGGAAAAACTCCTCGTCTTGGACGACGAGGAAGAACAGGCCTTGAAAATAGTTCTCTTGTATTGGTCGCAAGGGATCAGCCCGACGCTGGCCGTGCAACATCCGGGCTTGCAGCCGCGGCAGCTGGCCCTGATCACCCCGCGGAGCTATCAGGCCCGGCCCGGCTGGGGGCCGCTGATTTCCCCCAGTATCATCGCGTCGGTCCGCAGCCGTTTGCGGGGCTTGCAACAAGTGCAAACGCAGCAACCACAACAACCACAACAACTGGAACAACCTTGATAAGATACCCTGGGGGGAAATTCGAAATTCGAATATCGAAATCCGAAACAAATTCGAAATTCGAAAAAAAAGAAATCAAGAAAAAAAGGAGACTTCTCGCCCATCCCCAAAGAGGATTGAACCACAGAGTCAAAGAGAACACAGAGAAGACACGGGAGTGAGATAGAAATGAAGGAGTTTTTTTATTCTCTTCGATATTGATCTGATGCCAGAATTCCCAGCAACTTTTTTTCTTGAATTCTCTGTGTTCTCTGTGTTTCTGTGGTTACCTTTTCTTGGAGTTCGCCGCAAAAAAAGCCCGAGAAAAATCCAGCGGTCATTGAATTTCGGATTTTGGATTTCGAATTTGTTTCGGATTTCGATATTCGAATTTCGAATTTGGAGAAGCCATGCAACCAGGCGGTCCGCCTGCCAAAATCGCCTTGCCCGGCGTTCAGCACGTCGTGGCCGTGGCTAGCGGCAAGGGTGGCGTCGGCAAGTCCACCGTCGCCACTAACCTCGCCCTGGCCCTACACCTATTGGGCCGCCGCGTCGGCTTGCTCGACGCCGACATCTACGGCCCCAGCATTCCCATCATGATGGGCATCGCCGAGGTGTTTGATCCCAACACCGCTCAGTTTCCGCTCGACAAATATGGGCTGAAACTCATGTCCATGGGCTTCGTGGTCAAGCCGGAAACGGCCATGATCTGGCGCGGGCCCATGGTGCACAAATATCTGACTGCCTTTTTGACGCAGATTTCCTGGGGCGAGCTGGATTACCTGGTCATCGACTTGCCGCCCGGCACGGGCGACGCCCAGCTGACGCTCACGCAGACGGCGCCCTTGTCCGGGGCCATCATTGTCACCATGCCTCAGGAGGTCAGTCTCATCGACGCCCGCAAAGGACTGGAGATGTTCCGCCAGGTGCGCGTGCCGGTGCTGGGCATCATCGAGAACATGAGTTATTTCACAGGCGCTGACGGCCGGCGCTACGAGATTTTCCGCACCGGCGGCGGCGGCCGTAAGCTGGCCGACCAGGCCGGCGTCCCCTATCTTGGCGATATCCCCATCGATCCGCGCGTGGCCGAGTGCGGCGACCAGGGCGATCCGATCGTGCACAAGTATCCCGATTCGTCGGTGGCCGAGACGTATCTCGCTCTGGCCAGCACGGTCAGCGCGGAACTGGCCAAACTCGGCCCGCAGGCGGCATTGCCGGGGTTGCAACAGTAAATTTCTTCCCTTGGGCTTCTCGAACCTTTCCGGCGTGGCCCCTTCCCAGCCGGACGGCTTCGAGGGAAATGGTTTAAAAACCATCCAAAAACGGGTAGCCGCAGGCTTCAGCCTGCGGAAAATCCGCACCCTGAAGGGTGCGGCTACCGTTTCGAATAAACTCTTTGTTGTTTGGAAAGGAGTTGCAAGGTGAAGACACGCATGTGGTGGACCGTGGCCCTGGCCGCCGTGGTCGGCCTGACGGCCCTGCCGCCAACCCAGGCTGGCGACAAGAAAAAAGAGGATAACCCCTTCGCCCAGCTGCCCAAGCCCGGGCCGGAGCACAAGCTGCTGGCCGCGCTGGAAGGCACCTGGACCGTCAAAGGCAAAGCCTTTTTCGGTGCCGAACCAACGCCCACCACCGGCACCACGGTCCGCAAAATGATCATGGATGGCCGGTATTTGCAGGAAGTTTTCCAGGGCCACTTCGGCGACATGAAATTCCGCGGCATGGGTCTGACCGGTTACGACGTGATCAAGAAAAAGTTCGTCATGACCTGGATCGACAACTTCGGCACCGGCATCTATCTGACCCACGGCACCTTCGACGACGATACCAAGACCTGGACCCATCTGGGCCAAGAGGACACTCCCAAAGGGCCCATGAAATCCCGCGACGTCCTCAAGCTGGTCAGCGCGGACGAGCAACAGTTCGACATGTACCGCACGCCGCCGGCCGGCAAGGAATTCAAGAAGGTCATGGAGATCACCTACACACGAAAAAAGTAATCCTAATCAAGCCCCGGGCCAGAGAGCC
>CAZFGM010000089.1:0-15519 GCA_964518515.1 uncultured Alcaligenaceae bacterium
AATCCCTGGTGAACGGGGCTGACCCTCAAACATTGGAAAAAGCGCAATGGTATTGATTGCAATTATCCCATTGTTCGATCCTGCTACAGTTTCCGGGGCCAGTTGGTGAAAAAGAAAATTTTGTACAACGGACATTGCCTTGGGCGGTTTGTTTGATCCAAAGTTGTCTGCACCGGATTTGCTGAGGCGCGCGTGGTGGGATGGCATACCCAAAAAGTCAATAACACTATTACAAACAAGGTTTCTTTGCTACAGTTTTAAAAGAGGGAATGGTCTTGCCTAGTAAGCGGGGAATGGTTTAAAAACCGTTCTTTTTGGGTAATCCTGCAGGGTGGGTCGAGTCTTCGAGACCCACCAGGACGAGCCGGATTTCGCTTGAGTTCGTCCGGTCTCGAAGACTCGACCCACTCTACGAAACTACGAAGCTTGTTACCCGCCTTTTTGCCCAAAGCGGAAGGGATTGACCGGGGCTCATTTTTCCTTTTTCAACCGGTCGCGCAACACATCGCGGTGCACGCGGGCGACGTCCCACATGTAATGGCCGATGCGAAAGTCGGTGGCGGCCCGGGTCAGATGTTGCAGAGCCAGCTTGGGATGGCCTTCGGTTTCATAATAAAGGCCAAGGTAGAGGTGAGCGTAGAAGAGTTGGCGAGGGAACTTGTCCTTGGCCGGCTTGCCGGCGCTGGCGGCGGCGAGCACGTCGGCCGGCTTGAGCCGGCCGGCGAACAGCTCGTAGATTTCCTTCATGGGCACGCGGGTGTCGGGCCCCACCTTGAGAATGCCGGCCCGCGCCTTGGCCACGCCGTCTTTGCGGGCCATGCACAAATAGCGCCAGACCGCGTTTTCCACGTCGCTATCGTCAAAATCCTGGTAGCCCTCGAATTGCTTGCGGCCGGCGTCGAAGCGGCCGGCGTAATAATACGTGATGCCGCGCTGCCAGTGGCTGATTTTGGCCTTGGGCTCGAGCTCGATTTGCTTGTCGAAATCGGCAATGGACGCGGCGAATTTTCCCATCTTGAAATGGACCAGGCCGCGGCGGAAATAAGGCTCGGCAAGCTTGGGAGACAGAACAATGGCCCGGCCGTAGTCCGCGGCGGCATCAGCGTATTTGTCCTGCCGATCGAACACGGCGGCGCGGAAAAGAAACGCCGGCACGTGCTTGGGGTGGACGGCGATGGCCCCGCTCGCCAGCTGCAGGGCGGTGGTTACATTCCCCATTTTCAAAGCGTCGGCCGCCTCCTTGAGCAGACTTTCCGCTGCTTCTTTCTTGTCCTGGTTATCGGCCAGGCCAAGGCAAGACAGAAGACAGGGCAAAATCATGATTCGCGCCATGACGCATTCCTTTTCATTATCACTCACCACTCACCACGGGGATTATACCCCGATGGCATGGCGGTAACAGTAGGCGAAGAGCAAGTGCTATTCCCGGTGCTGGATTTGCCGGCACAGTAATTCCGTGGGCGATCGGCCTGAATAGGCGGCTTCGCACAGGTCGATGAACGCCATGGGGTCCCAGGCGGATGGGCGGGCCAGAAAGGCGGCCGAGCGATCTGCCGGTTCTTTTGAGGCCAGATCGGCGGCGAAGATCTGTAAGGGCTCGAAAATCACATGGCGGCCGACGCGGCGAAACCAGTACTTGGCGTTGGCGAAATCCGGCTCGCGGCGGTGCATCAACCCGTGCCAGTAACTGCCTTCAGGCGTTTCCAGATCCTGGGCCAGGGTGTGGGCCTCGTCCAGAAAATCATGAAATAGCCAAAGACCCGCCAGGCAGGCGCTGGCCATGTCCCGCGCGCGGACGGGATGCGGCGCGAAAGCGGTATCCACCTTCAATCGCAGGAGCTGGGCTCGAACTGCCTGATGGGGACTTCCCGGGCCAAGTGGCGGCAGCCGGTTTTCTTCAACCAAGTCCGCCAGGAGCGGAGGATAGACGATCGCTTGGTTCACAACCACGACTCCACGCGCGGGAAACGCACTGCCTCACGGACCCACGCCCAACAGGCTATGTTTGACCGCGGCGGCCGCCTTGGCGTGTTCCGGGCCGAAGTCGCCGTCCACCTGGAAAAAGATATTGGGATGCATGTGCCAGAACAGGTGCAGGGCCGGCAGCGGCGGTCCCTGTTTTTGCCGGGGCCGGTACGGCGGTTCCTGGCCGCTCAACAAATCGCGCACCCGCCCCTGCGGATAGACCAGGAGCGTCAAGGTCGTCGGCCGCTTGTCCCGGCCCTGGGCCATCCGCTTGTTGGTCAGTTGAATCGCCATGTCCGGGTCGAAACCGAAATAGCCGCGGTAGCGCTGGAGCTGTTCTTCCTCGGTTTGCAGGTCCACAGTCCAGCCGGCGTCCGTCAGCTTGGCCGGCAATTGGAACTGGATCGACTGCGGATGATTGAAGAGGAATTCCAGGGGGTTGTCCTTGCGATCGCGGACTTTGCGCCATTTCAGATAGCGCTGAAAGGCGGCCTCGTCCTTGACGAGGTCGCGCACCCGCTTGTCAATGTGGGCGACGACCTTGGCCCTTTCCTGGCGAGTGACTTCGCCGTTGCCCTCGATCATGACGTCGAGGAAGTTGTAAATCAGTTCGCGCAGGATGCCGGTCGCCTGGGGCGGGGTCATATTTTGATGCTCGACGACGCGAACCAGGTTGGCCGCGGCGCCTGGAAGGTATTGGGCTTCGTAGAAGGAGCCGGCCCGCTCCTTGTAGCCGGGGTTCAGCTCGAGGAACTTGTTCTTGGGGGGCGGGTTTTTGGGTTGCTGGGCCTGGGACGAGACGTTCCAAAACAACCCCAAGGTGACCATGAGGATAATAGCACGCGTCATGGATTTCTCCTGCCAAAACAAAGGCGGTTACGGAGCTGGCGGTGGCGAAAGTTCGGCAAACAAATCCCCCACCCGGCAGCGAAACCCCGGCAGCACATCCTCGCCGCTCAAGTCATCATTTTCACTCAAGTCGGTGACGGTCCCATCCTGGCGATGGACGCGGATCGATCGCGTCGGAGGATTCAAGACCCATACCAGGCGGACCCCGGCCTCCAGATATTCCTCGACCTTTTCTTCGACTTCCGAATAGAGATCGTTGGGAGAAACAACCTCCCCCACGATATCGGGGGCAATGCGACAATGGCCTTCCAATTCGTCCGCATCAGGCAGCCGTTCCTTGCGAATAAAAGAGGCATCGGCCCGGCGAACCTTTTTCGGAGCGTTGGGAAAACATTGGTAGCTGGCATCGGCGGGAGCGACAAGTCCCAGGGGGTGATTATCGCAAAATGCAGACATCTGATGGAATAAGCGACCGCCAACCCAGCTGGATTTCCATCCCATGTTGCGCTCCACGAGTTTTCCGTCCACCAATTCATATTTTTCCCCGTCGGGCATGTTCAAAAGATCTTCCGGGGAAACTTTGCGGAGAGAACCAACGACGCTCATGGCTTTGATCCCTAAAAAAATACCCCGAAAAAATCCCGCGGCCCTAAGGCTCAGGACTGGCCAATTGCGGCGGCAAATCGGCTCGGTTCGATCTGAACATGACCCAGGAAATAATGGTCCACATCCAGGTCCTTCATCACCTGGCGATAGGAATTCACTCCGCCGGGTTTTGGAATCGGTTCGCCATCTTCCACCATGCCTTCAAAATGGAATTCCAACGCCTTTTTCATATTAGCCATGACTTCCTCGACGGTTTTGCCGACCGAGGCGCAGCCCGGAACATCGGGGCAATGGGCACTGAATCCGGTCGCGGTTCTGCCAAGCACAATCAAATACGTCTCCATTTTTCCTCTCACGGCTGGAATTACTCGTCCAAGCCAGCTTGTTTCAAAATGCTTTTCTCGGTTTTCATGTCCAGGTCGGCATTCATCTGGCCGGGCACCGTAACACGTCCTGGCTTTTCGGGGTGTTTGTATTGCCGATGCCCACCTTTGGCTTTGATTCTATACCAGCCATCGCCTTCGATGAGCTTGATGATTTGCCGAACTTTCATCCTTCCACCCTTAATC
Organism: uncultured Alcaligenaceae bacterium; assembly: GCA_964518515.1. Taxonomy (GTDB): domain Bacteria; phylum Planctomycetota; class Planctomycetia; order Gemmatales; family Gemmataceae; genus CAZFGM01. The sequence goes on from CAZFGM010000089.1 coordinate 3,990, forward strand.
CAACCATCAACCATTCTACAGCAGCCTTACGGTAATCTCCACCTGTTGGAGTGCCCACTCAGCGCTGCTACGGCCGCATAGATCCCTCCAGCGTTTTCAAAATACCCCGACAAAATGTCACTTACCCTTCTGCACCCGTGCCAGGTAAATGCTTGTCTTCCCCTCGTGGCTGCTGTAGTAACTGACCCAGAGCTGGTCCTGATTCCAGATCAGGCCGGGGTAGCTGGTGTCGCCGCCGCTGGGCAGGGGGAGAACGGGATCGAGCTTGCCTTGCTTGACATCGAGGCGGCACAGGACCGTCCGCGGTTTGGCCTTGTCGATGAGCCGGCCGACGGCCCACCAGGCGCCGTCGGGGGCCTTGATGAAATTCGGCCCGCCGAAGTATTTGCCCAGGTCTTTCCAGGTCCACTTGTCGTAGGGCGGACTGCTGCGGCCGAGCATGGCGGAGTTGGGGCTGCCGTCGCGGCGCTGCAGGCACAGCAGGTCGTCGCCGTCGAAGGCCAGCGTTGCCTCGGTGGCTTGCGGGATATCGAAATCCGTCACCTTGGCGTACTTGACGCCGTCGCCGCTCTTGTACAGGGCGGCCCGGTATTGCCGTTTTTTGTCCATCGGCTCGAAGGAATAGGCCACGCCGTAGGCGGTGCCTTTGTGCCAGGTGACGCGCCACAGCCATTGCCAGCTGTTCAGAACGCGGTGCGGCTGGGTCCAGGTCGCGCCGTCCTTTGAGAAACAGACGAACGAATAATGATCCTTGACCGGATTGCGGCTGGCGGGCTCGGCGGCGCCGCCGTTGAGCATGAGCCGGCCATCCGGCGTGATTGACACGTGCGGATCGCGCAGGTCCACGCCGGCCTTCTCGATCAGGGCGGCGGATTCCCAGGCCTTGCCGTCCTTGGAAACCAGCACGCGAATCTTGCCCGCGCCGGAGGCGTGCCCGGTCCCTTCACGAAAGACGCAGTACCAGCGGTCGCGGAAGCGGATCAGGTCGGTGAAGGCGTTGTGGCCGCCCTTGTCCCAGATTTTTTCCACCGGGCCGGCCAACTTCAAGGTGGGTTCATCCGCCCCGAGCAAACCGGCAGCGCCCAGCAAAAACAAAAATGCACCTCTCATGATGAATCTCCTGGCCTTGGGTTCAAACCCGCGCAGGCTCGAAGGCTCGCCTGCGGGCTTGGGGGGTCTAAAACACATCTCGTTTCCACCCCGGCTCGACCATACGCATGGTACCGGCGTCGTCGCGCTCGCGCATGCCGCACTTGCGGTACGTCTCGTGGGCGCGGGCCAGCTTGTCGGGGTCCAGCTCGACGCCGACGCCGGGCCGCGGCGGGACCCGCATCCGGCCGTTGTGGATGGCTAATTTCGGTCCCTGGATAATGTCGGCGCCGTCCGGCAGCCAGGGGTAATGCGTGTCGCCGGCGACGGTGAGCTGGGGGCAGACGGCGCCGACGTGGATCATGGCCGCCATGGTGACGCCGGCGTGGTTGTTGCTGTGCTGGCTCATGCGCCAGCCGATCGTTTCACAAATTCGCCCCAATTCCTGGCACGCCGGGATGCCGCCCCAGTAATGATGATCGCAGAGGACAACGTCGATGGGCTGCACCTTGAGAGCTTCCTTGATGTGTTCGAAGCTGGTCACGCACATATTGGTGCTCATGGGCAGGCCCGTGGCCTTGCGCACTTCCGCCATGGCCGCCTGGCCGGGCACCGGATCTTCATAATATTCCAGGTTTACTTTGCGGAGTATTTTGGCGGCGGCGATGGCCGTTTCGTTGCGCCAACGCGCGTTCGGGTCGATGCGGAGCAGGCACTTGCCGCCGAAATGGGTATTCAGGGTCAGCATGGTTTCCAGCTCGCTTTTCGGCGGCAGAACGCCGGCCTTGAGCTTGAAGACGCGAAAGCCCCACTGTTTCTGAAAGCGGGCGGCGGCACGGACCATCGCCTCGGGCGTGCGAATTTCACCCCAATCGTCCAAGGCCTGTTTGCCCCGGCCGCGGCCATCGACGATGCGCCGGTCGGCCAGCAGCTTGGCATGGTCGGCGGCGTAGCGGTAAAAAAGATAGGCGGCGAACTCGACCTCGTCGCGCACCGGGCCGCCCAGCAGCTCGCACAGGCGCCGACCAGTCGCCCGGCCACAGGCGTCCAGGCAGGCCAGCTCGATGCCGGCATAAACGGCGGGAAGGAAGTCGCGCAACGGCCGGGCCAAGGCACGGTAGGCGAAGGCATTCTGTCCGAGCACGTGCGGCCGGGCTTTTTCCAGCTCGTCGGTCACGCGCTGGCCGCCGCGGGTTTCGCTGATGCCGACGATCTTGCCGCCGGTTTCAAGCTGGACAATGTTCCGCAAGAAATACGGTCCATGGCAACCGCCGGCAGCCAAGAGCGGCGGATCGGGCAGGGCGATCGGCGTCACCCGCAGGGCGGTGATCTTGAGCGGCGCCGCTTTTTCCCGTGGCTGGGCTGCCAACGCCGGCGTTAGCAGGCGGTCCGCCATCAGAGCGCCCAGAAAACCGCGCAACCATTGCCGTCGGGTGAGGAGCATGATCGATGCCTAATAAGAAAAGGTAGGTCAGGCTTTCCAGCCTGACCGTCAGGCTGGAAAGCCTGACCTACTTTTCCCAAGGTAATGTTCGCTGACCGGGAAAGCAAAAGAAATGAATTGGGAAGTTCGCCAATTTGCCGAGACTTCCTTGTCGTGGAGGTGTCCCTGGGTTCAGGTGAGAAAACCGGTTGGGCGGATTTCTTTTCGTTTCCTTGGCAAGCGTGGTACGGTTTGATCAGTCATGGGAGAGGTGATGGTGTCGAGCCGCTACGGCTTTTAAAAAAAAACCGGGCCGACCATGGCCCGGATGTATCCCCGGGAGCCGGGCCGAAGCCCGGCTCCCGGTCCACAAAGCTCCCTGCGAAGCACTCACTGGAGTGGCCGACCCATAAGCCACGCGGCCCAGCGAGCCTGTCACTTCTACCCAGGAGGGCGGGTAGTGCTGGCTTCCCGCATTCCAGCACGCAGCGGAGCTCGGCAATGCGACGGATATTTCGCGCACGCCATTCGCCAGGTTCCCTTCCTCGCCCGTGTTTCCGGGTTTGGAGATGAATTCATCCCCAAAGCGAGGGGCCTATAACGGGGGCCTGGAAAATTTCCTAGGGCAAATTGGCAAGAGGTTACGGTCCAGCCGGGCTGGTACATTCTCTCATGCCGCGCGGGCCATTTCCGAGCGGCCAGCGGTCAATACCGTCCGCGCGGACTTGCTGACTACCCTTTGCCTTTTTGGTAAACTGGCGTATCCGGACCTGGATGTCATTCACTTGATTGGGAGAGAACAATGAAGGAATCGAAATTCTTTGAAGAAGTCCGGGCCGAAGGGGGGGCCGAAGGTCGCTTGGAGGAACAACGCGCCGCCATTCGCAAAGGGATCTCATGGCTGCCAATGTCGTAGTTTCCCGCCATCCCCTGGTGTTGCATCGGCTGGCCCTGCTGCGCCATCGCGCGACCGATACGCCCACGTTTCGCCGGCTGGTGCGGGAAATGGCGCAGATGCTGTTTTTCGAAGCGGCCGCGGATTTACGACTCGCCGCCTGGACCGTGGCCACGCCGTTGACCGAATGCCCCGGCCAGCGGCTGGCCGAGGCCGTCGGCCTGGTGCCGATCCTCCGCGCCGGCCTGGGCATGGCCGAGGCCATTTTAGACCTCGTGCCCAACGCCCAGGTCTGGCACCTGGGTCTGTACCGCGACCAGGAAACGCATAAACCCGTCACCTACTACAACAAGCTGCCGCCCGAGGCCGACCGCGACCTGTGCTTCGTGGTCGATCCGATGCTGGCCACCGGCGGCTCGGCGGTGGCCGCCGTGGACATCCTCAAGGACTGGGGCCTGCCACGCATCAAGTTCCTCGGCCTGATCGCCGCTCCCGAAGGGGTCCAAACTCTGCAAACCACTCATCCCGACGTGCCCATCTTCCTGGCCGCCCTGGACAGCCATCTGGACGAACACTGCTACATCGTGCCCGGCCTGGGCGACGCCGGCGACCGGCAATTCGGCACGCATTGACCGAGGTGTTTTCAGAAGGCTTTTCTCGCCGGTTAGTCTCTATTTTACCAACTTCTCCTCACGGCGCGGAGAAGTTTTGGGTTTCAAGCTGCTTGAGTGTAGTCCTCACGCTCCGCGTGAGGATTCTCGTCACGCGGAGCGTGACGACTACCCTGCGGCTCAGCCGCGTTAGGATCTGCGCAAAAATTCGCCGTGGGGCAGACATTCCTGTCTGCCGAACCGGGCAGACAAGAATGTCTGCCCCACGAATTCTCGACGGTTAGTCGATCCGCACCGGAATCGTCACGATTTCGGCGACCGGGCTGCGCACTTCGATATGAACCGCGCTTTGCGCAAGCAGCGGCCCGCGCCGGGCATCCACCTGAACCTTCACGGTGGCGTGCTGGCCCGGACCGGGCGCCCAGGTGCAGAGGAGGCCCGGATGGTCGGCGCTGACCTTGGCGATGACCACGGGCCGGTCGTCGCCGGTCCAGAGGCGGATCATCTTGGCGGGCAGCGGTTGCTGCTCGGCCACAAAGGTCAACTGGCGCGGGCTATAGGACAGCCGCGCGCGCGGTTGCTTGATGATCCGCAGCGGCACGTGTAAAGCGCCATACAAGGGATCGTCCGTGAAGATTTGGAGCAGGCCCTCATGGCGGCCGGCGGGCACTTCCCCACTCACTTCCAGAAGAATCTTGACGGACCGGCGTCCCGAAGCATCCCCGGCCGGCAACACGCGGGTTTTCACGCCCGGCAAATTGGCGGCCACGCCGGTGATTGTCAAAGGGTTCGGGCGCAAATCGGTCAGCGTAATTTCCTGGGCAGCCGGGCCTTCGGTGAACAGCGTCAAGGAAGCGGGTTGCACGACCACTTCGTTGATGACGGTGGCGCGCAGTTCCAGGCTGATTTCCGCCGGTCCTTGTGCAGCGCGATAAGACACGGTCGCTTTCCAGGTGTGCGTTCCGGCAGGTTGGCCCAAGGTGTTGACGGCGAGGGTCACCGTGCCGCGCTGACCGGGTTGCAGGATTCGCGGCTCGACGGTGGGGACCAGGCAGCCGCAGCCGGGCCGCACTTCGGTTATTTCCACCGGACCGTGGCCCAGGTTTACCATGTCGAAACGCTGCGTGAGCCGCTGGCCGCCGCGGATTTCGCCGAGTTCAATGGCGGGTTGGCGGACGCGCAGCTCGGCCCAGGCCGGGGTCGGAAATAAACACAAAAGGAATGAGAACAGCCACTTACTTTCCATGACATGGCTCCTTCGAAGTTCGGACCTTAACGAGAAGGCCGGAGTTTGGCAAGGGAAGTGAAAATCCGTGAACGAAAAAAAGGGAAAGGGCCCACTATTAGAGAGGGAGGCGTAGGTCAGGCTTTCCAGCCTGACCGGAACTTCCAGGTTTCCCAAGTTTGGCAAGTTGCGTCAGCCTGGAAAGGCTGACCTACAATCTTGGAGATAATACCGTGCGCCTGACTTTACGCACTTTACTGGCGTACCTGGATGACACGCTCGAGGCGACCCAGGCAAAAATCATCGGGCAAAAGGTGGCCGAAAGCGATACGGCCCGCGAACTGATCGAGCGCATCAAGGAGGTGACCCGGCGGCGGCGCTTGACGGCCCCCGCGGCCGGACCCGGCGGCAAGATCGATCCCAATACCATCGCCGATTACCTCGACAACACCATCACCCCGGAACAGTCGGGCGAGATCGAGGAAATCTGCCTGGCCTCGGACATGCACCTGGCGGAAGTGGCCGCCTGTCATCAAATCCTGACTTTAGTCCTGGGCGAGCCGGTCCTGGTGCCGCCCACCGCCCGCCAGCGCCTGTACGGCCTGGTCAAGGGGCCGGAGGCCATTCCCTTCCGCAAGGCCAAGTCGGAGCCGGCGGCGGAAGAGGAATTCGCGGAAAGCAAGGAAACCGACGAGACGCTGCGGCTGGGCCTGCCGCCGTTTCGCCGCCAAGGAGATTTCAAGCAACGGCTGCTCTTGTGGGGCGGCGGCGCCGTTGCCGCCGCGCTCCTGGTCCTGGCCCTGATCGTTATCCTGCAGCCCTCGGAGGAGCCCGACAGGCCGCCGGTCGATCCGAACCGTCACGTCAAAGGCAAACTCGACGACAAGAAAGACGCCAAGAAGAAAATCCCGCCCAAGATCGAGGACCCAAATGACCAACCCGTGGAGGTGGCTGGCGGGTTCTTATATGTCGGGCAGCTTCTTTTTCTCCGCGCCTTTCTCGAAGTCCTTAACCAGCAAATTCAGGGCGACAAGGGGCCGGTCCTTTTCGAAGTCCCCCCGGCCGATCCCTTGCCGGGTGAAAAGGTGGTGGCCTCGTATAAATCCCCGCCGGCCAACGTTCCCGGCATTCTCGTACAGCCGGGCAAGGACGGTTGGAAGCGGCTCAACCCGGCCAATCCCGACGTCTTCACCAATCGGCCGCTGGTTAGCCTGCCGGGATTTCGCAGCGCGGTGCAGGTGGGGAAAAACCTGAAGCTGACTTTGTGGGGCGCGGCCCCGGAAATCTGGCCCACCCTGAACCCCCTGTTCATTCGCCTGCACGAAAGCCTGGTGATACTGCATCCCCACGACAAGCTGGACCTGGACTTGACTTTGCTGCGCGGCCGGGTGGTCTTGACCAGTTTGCGCGCCGATCGGCCCGTGCAGATCCGCTTGCGTTTTCCCAATCCCACCCAGGAGGACAAGCTGGAATTCGTGGACCTGGCCTTGATGGCCAAAGACAGCGAAATCCTGGTCGAGCGTTTCTGCTTGCCCTACTTTCTCAGCGGCTATCAGCCTTTCACCAAGGACCCGAAGCATCGCGACCGCATCGGACCGAACGCCGGCATGGGGTATTTCGTCCTGGCCGGCGCGGTGCGCCTCAAGGCCTACCAGTTGCAGCCCTTTGTGCTGGAGGCCCCGCCCGGGTTGGCCTGGCTGAAATGGAACAGCCGGGGCGGCGGTTACAGTGATCCGGTCTTTCTCAAGGAAATGTTCCCGCACTTTTCCGTGTCCCCGCCGCTCTTGCCCGACCTGAACAAGCGCAAGCGGGCCGCCATGCTCGACGCCCGCAATGATCTGAACGGCCTCTTGAGCGGCAAGGATGTCGAGGCCGATCTGGCCGGCGGCCTGGTCCCCGACGACAAGAAGGACCCGGACCGCCAGGAAGCCCTGCGCATCTTGTGCGTGCGCAGCCGCGGCGCCCTCGATGATTACACGGGCCTGCTCGATTTGCTCGGCGACGCCAACAAGCCGGCCGACGTGCGCCGGACCGCCATCCAGACCCTGGAGCACTGGATCGTGCAGCGCCGCGACCACGACCAGATCTTGTGGCCGGTCCTGAAAGACCGCTATCGCCGCGAAGCCGAGAAAATTATGGAGCTGCTCCGCGGCCTGGACAACCGCGACCTCTTGACCGATTACCTGACCAGCTCGTCCCTGATTCTAAAGGAAATGGCCTCCCTGCGTTTGGCCGAGGTTGCGAAGCGTAACCAGATGTTGAAAAAAAAAGGCTAGTGTCCCATTAAACTTCGCTTGACGGGTGGTTTGTAGCCGCAGGCTTTAGCCTGCGTTGAACGGCCCGCCACATCGCAGGCTGAAGCCTGCGGCTACGAGTCATCCCACGTTTTCGGACCCGTCATTCGGTTGCCACCCGGCGACTTACGTCGCTCGGCGCGGCTGTTCCCCTACTCCTTTCGCGGCAAGATATCCGGCTCCACCTGGTAGGCGTCGGCCAGGCGGTTCATCTGGTTAAATAGCCCGACCACGGCCAGCACCTCGCCAATTCCTTCATTGTCCAGTCCCAGCCGCTGCACGGCGGCGGTATGGCTGTTGATTCAGTAATGACAGCCGTTCGTCACCGATACGGCCAGGGCGATGATTTCCTTGGTCAAGAGGTCGAGCTGGCCGGGGCGCATGATGGCCTTGAGCCGGGTCCAGCACAATTCGAGATGCTCCGGATGGGTCGCCAGCGCCCGCCAGATGTTGGGCACGCGCTCGATGTTCTTGCTGGCCTTGATGTCGTCGAACACGGCGCGAACCCGCGGGTTGGTGGTGGTTTCCTCGACCAGGTTGACAGTGCTCATGGGAACTCTCCTGGGTTACCCCAAGCCCGCAGGCACGTCTTCGAGCCCGCGGGGTGAAAACGGGAATTGTTGCGAACTCTTTCCCCCCAGGGCTCGAAGACTCGCCCTGGGGCTTGCCAATCACAATCTCAAACTGGACTGCTTTCACTTACGGGCAATGGCGGGGCTTGCAAAGGTCCCGGAAGCTGGGCCGCGTCCACGAAGTCACGCAACGTCTTTTCCAAGCGGTCCGTCCACTCCAGGTGCTGCTGGCGCACGTCGTTCACTTCCCAGCGATCATCGGGCTTGACGAACAGCCGTGGCAGCCGCGACGGATCGTCCGCCGGCACCTGCACCGGCAAGAGAAACGCCCAGTCCCGAGTGCGCAAGGCCCATTCCTGACTATCGTTCACCTGCAAGCAACTGACGGCGTAGTCGCGAACCTGTTCGCCTTCTCCGCGAAGCAAAGGCCATAAACTGAACCCCTGGCAAGGCGGCGCCGGCAAAGCGAACGCTTCGAGCAAAGTGGCAAAGAGGTCCACCGGTTGCGTCAGGGCGCTGATGTGCCGCCCCGCTTCGGCTGCGCCCGCTAAGCGCAGCAGCAGCGGCACGTGGGCGACTTCCTCGTGCAGCCAGGCCCGGTATTCGCCGACAACGCCGTGTTCGCCGAGGGCCAGGCCGCCAGCGGCGGTCACGCAGACCAGGATTTGTTCCAGGAGCCCGTTATTCTCCAGGTGGGTGCGGATTTTTCCAATCGCGGCGTCAAAATGAGTCATGACCGCGGCATAGGTATTCTGCAAGCGTTCCAGATCGGGTCCGTCACAATCCACCGGACCGGTGGGAGGATCGCGCCAGGGATCAAGGGCATCTTCGTCCTCTTCCGCCTCCGGGAAATAAGCTTGGAGATCCTCCTCCGGCAAGTCCCACGGAGGGGCCAGCGAAGGGCAATCCAACCAGACAAGACCCGGCCGCAAGGACAAAACCTCCAGGGCCGCTGTGATTTCAGGATAATCCCAACCCTTCAAGGCGCGGTAAGTAACGGCAATATCCTGTTCCTGAAGCAAATCAAAAAGACCTTTGCCCCCGGCTATTCGGCCGATCGGGTGCCGGCCGGTCCAGGTACTCCGCCCTCGGTCGGAGACGCGTTGAGGATGTTCGGCAAAATGCTGGTCGAACACCACGCCTTCGGCGGCCAGGCGATCCACGTTGGGGGTGGCCACCCAAGCGCAGCCATAGCAGCCCAGGTAGGCCAGATTCAGGCCGCGGGCGTTGAGGACGAGAATCTTCATGTTTTCATTTTATGGCGATGGCGCCCCCGGGCGCTCCAAAATATTCATTCCCATAAGTGCCGCCGGCCTCCGGCTGGTGCAAACAATTGCCAATTGCCAATTGCCAATTACCAATTGCCAATTGCGAATTTAATATTACCTGGTGGAATCTTCATTCCAAAATTGGCAATTGGCAATTGGTAATTGGCAATTGGCAATATTTTTTCGACAACTTTTTATCGCAAAAATGGCCCGCAGGGCCTAAACAGAATCCTGGGAGGAAATAATGGCGGCATCCTTTTTTCGTCTGGACGGCAAAGTGGCCCTGGTGACCGGGGGCGGGCAGGGCATCGGCGCCGCCATTTGCCGGCGGCTGGCCGAAGCGGGGGCCAAGGTCGGCGTCTTCGATGTGCACGCCGGCCAGGCCGAGCGCCTGGCCCGTGAGGTCGGCGGCCTCGGCCTGGCCGGCGACGTCACTTCCGAGGCCGACATCGACACTGCCGTGGACGAGCTGCAATCCCACGCCGGGCCGGTGGACATCCTCGTCAACAACGCCGGCATCGTCGGCACAGCGGCCCGCTTGTGGGAGTTGGCGAAAAGCGACCTGGAACAGGTTCTGGCGGTCAACCTGGTCGGCCCGTTTCTTTTTTGCCGCGCCGTGGTGCCGGGCATGCGCGAGCGCAAGTACGGCCGGATCGTCAACATCGCCTCGATTGCCGGCAAGGAAGGCAATCCCACGCTGGGCCCGTACTCGGCGAGCAAGGCCGCCCTCATCGCCCTGACCAAGTCGCTGGCCAAGGAGCTGGCCGGCCAGGGCGACATCACCGTCAACGCCGTCTCGCCCGCCGTCATCGCCACGCCGATCCTGGAAGGCATTCCGCAGGCGACCATCGATTACATGGTGTCGAAAATTCCCATGGGCCGCACCGGCCGGCCCGAGGAAGTGGCCGCCCTGGTCCATTACCTGGCCAGCGCCGAGGCCAGCTTCACTACCGGTCAGTGCTACGACATCAGCGGGGGGCGGGCGACGTATTAAGGGGGGGGCTTGCTCCGGTTAGTCAAACGACCTTAACCCCGGGCGGCGCTGCGCTTGCCCTGGGATTCGGATTACGGCTGTGAGGGAGTCATGTATCTGGGCATTGAAATCGGCGGCACGAAACTGCAGTTGGGTCTGGGCGGGGGGGATGGCCGACTGGCGGGCTTATGGCGCCGTCCGGTCGAGCCGGCGGCAGGGGCCGAGGGCATTCGCCGGCACATCCTCGCGGCCGTGCCCGAGCTGCTGGACAGCGCCGACTTGGACCGAAAGCAGCTTCAGGGCGTGGGCATCGGCTTCGGTGGGCCCGTGGACGACGCCACGCGCACGGTCATCAAGTCCCACCAGATTCCGGGCTGGGAGGGTTTTCCCCTGGCCGATTGGCTGGCCGAGTTGCTGGACGTGCCGGCGGTGCTGGGCAACGATGCCGACGTGGCGGGGCTGGCCGAGGCCCGCTTCGGCGCCGGCCGGGGATTATCGCCGATCTTTTATATCACCCTGGGTTCCGGCATCGGCGGCGGCTTGATTGTGGACGGCCACATCTACCGCGGCTGCGGACGCGGCGCCGCCGAAATCGGCCATCTCCGCCGCGGCGATCGTATCATCGAACAAGAGGCGTCCGGATGGGCCATCCGGGAGAAAGCCCGCGCAGCGCTACGGCACAAGGATGCGCAACATTCCCTGCTCAGTCAAGGGGACCCGGTCGCGGTGACTGGCGAGCGGGTCGCCCAGGCGGCGGCTCAGGGGGACCTTCTCGCGCTGCAAATCCTGCACAGTGCCTGGGCCGCTTTGGCCGAGGCCATCAGTCAGGTCATGGTCCTGCTGTGCCCGCGGCGCATCGTCATCGGCGGCGGAGTTTCCTTGATGGGAGAAAAACTTTTATTCGAACCCCTGCGGCGCTTGGTGGCCGAACGGGTGTTTGCTCCGTTCGCCGCCTGTTATGACATTGTGCCCGCCGCCCTGGGTGAAGAGGTGGTAGTGCATGGCGCCTTGGCGTTGGCGCGGCAACAGTAGACGGGGGGCGAAGCTCGCAGATTCCGCTCGTGGCTGCCGGTTTCTTTCGAGACTGTAGCAACCTTGTCGGGATTGCAGCCCCCTTCAGGGGGCTTTCCGCGCCAGCGGTGTAGGCCCGCCGTTCACGGCGGGTTGGAAGGGCCTCATC
>CAZFGM010000090.1:0-13873 GCA_964518515.1 uncultured Alcaligenaceae bacterium
AATTCCAGGGGCACCAGGGCGTGGTCCTGGGCATGCAACCCACGCCCGACGGCAAACAGCTGATTTCCGTGGACACCAATGGCAGCGTCCGCGTGTGGGACCTGACCCAGGGCCGTGAAACCCGCCAGTTCAACCTGCAGCGCTTTTTTCCCGGCGATGCCACCCTGGCCTTTTCCAAAGATGTCAAGATGCTGGCCGTCTGCGATATGGATTTCGTCCACTTGTATGATGTGGATGCGGGCAAAATGCAGCGGCAAATTCGCACCACACTCAGCGGTCGCAATGTCGGCCTGGCCTTTGCCCCAAGCAACAAGGTGATCGCCGTCGTCCAGGCCACCGGCGGCGTCCGCCTGTACGGCATCACCTCCGGCCAGGAACTCCGCTACCTGGAGACGCCGCCACAGAACACCAAGGCGGTGCTGATTTTCTCGCCCACCGGCACGGACCTCGCCTGCAGCTGCGGCGATCAGTCCATCCGCCTGTGGGAACTCGCCTCCCAGCGCGATTTGCTGCCGGCCATCGCCCATTCCTCCCTGGTTCAGTCCCTGTGTTACACCGCGGACGGCAAGCACCTCATCTCCGCCGGCAATGATAAAATCGTGCGCCTGTGGACCACCAGCGGCAAGTCCGAGGGACGCATTACCTACAAGACTCCAATCTACAGTCCCCAGTTCCACGTGGCGCCCGGACCGGACAGCCAGAGTTTCATCGTCGGCATTTCCGATTCCATCCGCCACTGGGAAAAGAAGGACGGCATTCTCCGCGAAGTCCGCCTGTTCGAGGGTTGGCGGCCTCCGCTCACCTTCCTGGCCGGATCGTCCGACGGCAAGACCCTGGCGGTCATCGGCGGCGATCCGGAAATTCTGTTGTTCGACACTCGCACCGGCCAGATCAAGCACCGCCTGAACCAGGTCAAGGGGCCGCCCCAACCGGGCTTTCCTCCCAACGCCCGGCCCAATGTCGTGACCTTTTCGCCCGACGGCAATCTGCTGGCCGTGGTCGGCTACGGCAGGCCCGCGCAGATCTGGAACGTCAACACCGGCAAGCTGGTCCGCCAGCTCCGCTTCGACCCCAACCGGGGATTCCCCTCGGGCCAGGCCAAGCTGGCCTTTTCCGCCGACGGCAAGACCTTGGCCGTCGGCGAATACGACATCCGCCTTTACGAGGTCGCCACCGGCCTGGACCGCCTGCTCATCACCAACCTGACCGGCGGACGGGATAACGTGCGCAGCCTGGCCTTTTCTCCTGACGGGTCCCTGCTGCTGGCCGGGATGCTGCGCGGAGGCATTATCCTTTATGAGGTGACTACCGGGTTCGAAGCCGGCCAACTCACCGGTCAATCAGGGGAAATCCGCGCCCTGGCCATGGCGCCCGACGGTCGGTCGGTGGCCTCCTGCGGGGCCGATACGTCGATCTTGATTTGGGATGCGGTGTCGTTGGCCAAAAAAGGCCGGCCGGCACCGGCCCGGCTGCAAGGCGACGAGCTGGACCTGTTGTGGAAGCTGTTGGGCGATGCCGACGCGGGCCGCGCTTACCAGGCCCTGTGGTCGCTGGTGGCCGCTGCCGAGCAGAGCGTCCCCTACCTCAAAGGCCGTTTGAAGGCCGCCGAGGCGGTGGACCTCAAACGCATTCCCCGGCTGATTGCCGACCTGGAAGACGCCAGCTTCAACGTCCGGACCAAGGCGACCCGCGAGCTGGAAAAGTTAGGCGACCTGGCCGAGCCCGACCTGGTCAAGACTCTGGAACAAAAACCCTCCCTGGAAGTCCGCCGACGTATCGAGCAGCTTTTGGGCCGGCTGCAAGGCCCGAGCAGCGACAAGATCTTGTTCCTGCGGGCCATGGAAGTGCTCGAACGCGCCGGCTCGGCCGAGGCCCAGAAAGTCCTGGCCGCCCTGAGCCAGGGCGCGCCAAGTCACTGGCTGACCGATAACGCCCGCTTGGCCCTGGAGCGCCTCAAACGATGGGATCATCCCGAATAACATCTCTTGGGCGTGCGGCGGCGCCACTCCAAAAATCCAATCGAGATTTTTTCCCTCCCGCCACTACAAAGACAGCATGGTGCACGTCACCCCCAATCTGACTATTCCGCGTGAGGAGCTGGAAATTTCTTTTGCCCGGTCCGGCGGGCCGGGAGGACAGAACGTCCAGAAGGTGAGCTCGAAGGTTCTGGTCCGTTGGAAGCCCACGGCCAGTTCCGCGTTGCCCGACGACGTCAAAGAGCGCTTGCTGGCTCAGCAACGGCATCGGTTCACCAAGGAAGGCGATCTGCTGATCACCTCACAGCGAACTCGCGATCAAGGAAAGAACTTGGCGGATTGCCTGGAAAAATTGCGTGCGCTGATCGTGCAGGCCCTGCACCCGCCGAAGAAGCGGAAAAAGACCCGGCCGACGCGGGGAGCACGCGAACGCCGGCTCCGGGCCAAGCGCCACCAGGCGGGGCGCAAGCAGACCCGCCGCAAACCCGTCCCTGAGGATTAATTCCCAGAGCCCGCAGCGCCAGCAAGGCGGCCCTTGCTTGCGCGACGGGCTCCTGTTCCGGATCTAACCGGCCAGCCGGGTCATGGCGGATGGGTTCCCCAACGCCGAAGCTCGGGCATGCGACATTCTTCGCACCGGCCACCCTTCCCAGGAATACAAGGCCACGACCCGGAAATTTCCATGGTAATCCACGGTAACGGGGTCAAGCGGGTGGAAACAGCGCAAGATGGCCGGGGCATCATTGAACCAGAGCTGGCAATCCGCTTCCAGGAAAAACCGCCACAGCCGGCCTTGGGAAACCAGGGTAAATTCGCGCGTCTGATAATTGACCCGCTGAAGAGTGCCTTGCAGCGATTGCACTTTCTCTTCCGTGATTTTTGGGTTGCCTTCCATGTTTGTCCTCCCTGTCCCGCCCGCCCGAGGGCCGCCAATCCTTGACTGCCTTCAGGCGGAAAAATCGGCTAAAGCCGGGACTACAAACCCGTCAAAGGGCTGATTCAATAACTCATTGCGGTCCCGAGATACAAGTCCAACCGGAAGTCGTTTTTTTTGATAGGGACCTGGCCTGGCCATTTTGGGTTCGCTATTTTCTCCGGTTCCTCCAGTCTGCCGCGCGGGGAAAGCCGTTGCCAACGAGCCGGGTCCTTGGTATGACCCGCCCTTTCTTCTTGAATTTCTGGGGAGAGTGGATTTCGTGGCGAGCCACGAATTCCGCGAACGCCAAACGGCGCTCGCCCTCGCTCCTGCACGCATGAAAATGGAGAACGACCCGTGACCGATACCCTGATCTTGCCGCTGTTGGTGTTTGTGGCCGAGTTGTGCGTGGTCACGCTGGGCACGATTCGCATCATCTTCGTGGCGCGCGGCTTGAAGCTGCTGGCCCCGCTGTTGGGCTTTGGCGAAGTGCTGATATGGTTGTTCGCCATCGGCCAGATCATGCTCCATCTGGATAGCCCGGCGTGTTTTTTGGCCTTTGCGGGCGGCTTCGCCGCCGGCAATTACGTCGGCCTGGTCATCAACGAAAAACTGGCGATCGGCAATGCCGTCATTCAGGTCATCACGCACAAAGATGCGGGCGAGCTGGTTCGCCGGCTGACATTGGCCGAGTTCGGCGTCACCAGCCTGGAAGGACAAGGGGCCACCGGGCCGGTCCGCGTGGTCCTCACCATCGTCAAGCGGAAGGAAGTGAGCCAGGTCACGAGCCTGATCCGGGAATTCGACCCGCGCGCTTTTTTCGCCATCGATGAAGTCCAGGCCGTGAATGAAGGCATTTTCCCGCTAGAACCACGGCGGGCGGCAAACCGCTGGCAGATTTTTTTCCGCAAGGTGGGTCTGACTTTCCTGGCACGCGGAGGAAAAGATGAAACTTGGAACCGGCCGGCGGGTAAAATTGATTGTGGATCATTAGGAGAAACGCGCCATGACGCCGATCAATCGCCGGCGGTTTTTGCAGCAGACGACAGCCCTGGGCGCGACGGCGGCTGGGCTGTCCTTGAGCTTTGACAAGTTGGCTCTAGAACCGGGACGCGACCCCGACCCAGCCGCCCCGGTGGGCCGGCTTCCCTACCGCGGGCCCAACGTCATTCTCATCCGCTTCGGCGGCGGTGTGCGCCGCCTGGAAACCATTCAAGATTCCGAGCACACCTATTGCCCCTTTGTTTATCACGAGCTTTTCAAGAAGAAGGGCATTCTCTTTCCCAACGTGGAAATCGATTCGGCGCCGGGCGTGGTCACCAGTCACGGCCAGGGCACCTTGTATCTGCTCACCGGCCGCTACGACACCTACGAGGACATCACGCGGCGGGCGTTCGCCGATCGCTTCGTGCCCAAGGTGCCCACTCTCTTCGAATACCTTCGCGGGAAATATGCCATACCGGCCCACCAGGCCCTGATCGTCAACGGCGAGGACCGCGTCAACGAGGAGTTTTACACCTTCAGCAACAACCACCTGTACGGCATTCGCTACCGGTCCACCGTGCTGAGCCTGTATCGTTTCAAGACGTTCTTGTTGCGGGAAGAATTGAAAGAGGGCCGGCTTTCCGACAAGGAGCGCGAGACCAAGCAGAAAAAGCTCGAAAAGATGGAAAACCTCGATTACCGCGTCGAGAACCGCGACCGGGTGATCGACCCGGAGATCGACAAGTTCTGGCGCAAATGGCGGTCGTATTACGGCTCGAGCGGCCTGGTCAACCCGCGCGGCGACCGCCTGCTCACCACCCTGGCCCTGTGGGCCCTGCGCGAGCTCTTGCTAAAGGACACGAATTCCAACACGCGGCGCGGGGCCGCCTACGTGTTGAGCCGGGCTGGGGCCGGCGCCAAGAAGGCCCAGGCCGCACTCGACCACGCCGCGAACGATTCGGATCCCTTCGTTCGCCGGTGGGCACTGCACGCCCTGTGGAATATCAGGAAAGACCCAAGGACATTGCGCACCCTGGCCGCGTTGCTTGCGGACAAGAGCATGGATGTTCGGATCGCCACCGCGCACGTGCTCGGCGATTTCGGTGCGGCGGCCAAGGAGGTGGCGCCGAGCGTGCGGGCCGCCCTGAAGGACCCCGAGTGGCAGGTTCGTCACGTGGCCGCCGAATCACTGTGGCTGATCGCTAGGGATGCCGAGGCACTGAAAGCGCTGATCGCCCTGGCAAATGAGCCTGATTCCCAGGCACGTTCCCAGGGGGCGGCGTCACTGGGTTTCGCGTTGCGTTCCGAGACCAACCCACCTGCCGGTCCCCTGCCTGAGGCCGTGACAACGCTCATCGCCGCCTTGAAGGACAAGGACGATCAAGTGCGCATGCGCGCGGCCGAGGCGCTCGGCCGGATAGGTCCAGCAGCCAAAGCCGCGGTTGCCGTTTTGGCCCAACGGTTACAGGCCGAGGACGAAGACGCCGTCCACTCCGCGGCTGCGGAGGCGCTCGGTCGCATCGGCCCCGACGCCAAACCGGCACTTGGCGTTTTGACTCGCCATCTCAAGAATCCCGATATTTACGTGCGGATCAACGCGGCCAAAGCGCTTTGGCACATCGCTCAATCCGCGGAAGCCGCCGGCGTCGCCGAAGCTTTCCTGGACTTTCGCCGGCCCATGGTGCGCATTTACGCCGCTGAAACCTTGTGGGCGATCCGCCGCGACCCGGCGATGCTTCCGCGACTCCGCGACGCCGTTCGCGTCGAGACCGGCACGCCGCTCTACGCCAGCCTTCGCGCCCTTGGCCGCATTGGCGCCCCCGCCCGTGAGGCAATTCCCGTAATAAGCGAACTGTTGCATCACGAGGAACCCGCCATTCGACAGGCCGCCCGGGAGGCGCTGCTAGCCATCGATCCGAAACAGGCGGAGAAGATACTTCCCTGAAAGCTGCTCGTAATCCCCCTCCGGAGCGCCGGCAGCCGGCAGCCGCCCTTGCCCGCGAAGGCCCCATGACATTGCCCGGCGCTGCAGCCCAGCTTGAACAAGAGCGGCGTCACGTGCCGGCCGAACAGCGGTTCTTCCGCCCGGATCGCCTGTCCCGCGACCAGGAAAAGGACTATTACCACCATTCCGGTCAGTCGATAGTGCATGACACCATCCAGCGGAAGGAAAATTGGCGGGAAATAACTCAGATAGGGCAGGTTCCCCTATCATGCCCGCCGAAAGAGAAAAATGCAATAAAATAAGACCGGACTTCAAGGCGTGCGTGTCTATCTCAAGGAGTGCTAATGTCCACCTTGCGAATTCTGCTTCCCCTG
Source organism: uncultured Alcaligenaceae bacterium (assembly GCA_964518515.1). Lineage (GTDB taxonomy): Bacteria > Planctomycetota > Planctomycetia > Gemmatales > Gemmataceae > CAZFGM01. Next base: position 6,196 of record CAZFGM010000090.1, read on the forward strand.
CTGGCCGTGGCGCTTTTCCTGTGGATGACATTTCCAGGCCGCGGCAGCGCCAGTCCGGAGGCGACGCAGGGGGCCAAGAAGTTTGTCGAGGCCCATACCGCCAAGATTCGGCCGCTGGAAATCGCCGTCAACCGCGCCTGGTGGGACGCCAACATCACCGGCAACAAGGAAGACTTCAAGAAGAAGGAGGAGGCCCAGAACAAGATCGACGCCGCCCTGTCCGACAAGGCCGCCTTTCGCGCGGTCAAGGCCATCAAGGAAGCCGGCCAGATCGACGATCCGGTCGTCAAACGGGCCATCGACGTCATCTATCTCGCCTACCTGGAAAAGCAGCTCGCGCCGGACTTGCTCAAGGAGATGACCAGCCTTTCCACGGCCCTGGAAGAGAAGTTCAGCACCTTCCGCGCCAAGGTGGAAGGCAAGGAAATGACCGACGGGGAGGTCCGCAAAGTCTTGAAAACCTCCAAGCTGTCCGAGCGGCGGCAAGCGGTGTGGCAGGCCAGCAAGGAGGTGGGCAAGGTCGTCGAGCCCCAGCTCATGCAGCTGGTCACGCTGCGCAACCAGGCCGCTCAAGCCCTTGGCTTCAAGAATTACCACGCCATGCTCCTGTTCCTCAATGAGCAGAACGGCGACGATCTCATCAAGCTCTTCGATCAGCTCGATGAGCTGACGCGCGAGCCGTTCCAGAAGGTGAAGGCCCAGATTGACGTCGCCCTGGCCAAGAACTGCAACGTCAATGTCAAGGACTTGATGCCCTGGCACTATCACGATCCGTTCTTTCAGGAAGTGCCGGGCGTCTTCAAAGCCGACCTGGACAAGATTTATGCGGGCCTGGACATCGTCCGCTTGTGCCGGGACTTCTATCGCGGCATCGGTCTGCCCATCGACCTGGTCATCGAGCGGTCGAACAACGATTTCGCGCCGAAAAAAGGCAAGAACCCGCACGCCTTCTGCACCGACATCACTCGCGACGGCGGTGACGTCCGCGTCCTGGCCAACATCGTCAACAACGAGTACTGGATGGCCACCATGCTGCACGAGTTCGGCCATTCCGTTTACACCAGCATCAACATTCCCGAAAAGCTGCCGTACGTGCTCCGCACCGAATCCCACATCCTGACCACCGAAGGCGTGGCCATGATGTTCGAGAAGCTGTCCAAGCGCCGCGGCTGGCTGGAAAAAATGGGCGTGAAGGTGGACGACCCGGCGGCCTTCGACGAGACCGGCACCAAGATGATTCAGGCCCAGCTCCTGATCTTCTCACGCTGGTGCCAGGTCATGCTCCGCTTCGAAAAGGGCATGTACGAAAATCCCGGCCAAGACCTGAACAGGCTGTGGTGGGACCTGGTCGAGAAGTACCAGGGCCTGGGCCGCCCGCCCGGCCGCAACGCCCCGGACTACGGCAGCAAGATTCACATCATCGTCGCACCAGTCTACTACCACAATTACATGATGGGCGAGATGTTCGCCTCGCAGCTACACCACGCCATCGCCCGCGACGTGTACAAGGGGGCCGAGCCGGACACCGTGGTGTATGCCGGCAACAAAGCGGTGGGCGAGTTCATGCAGCGGCGCGTGTTCGACCCGGGCCGCACCCTGAGCTGGAACGAGCTGACGCGGCATGCGACCGGCGCCCCGCTGAGCGCGGCGGCGTTTGCCAGGGATTTTCGGGGGAAGTAAATCGAGCCATGAATGAAACACCCCGACTTCTGAATGGGGTTGCCCTGACCGAGGACTTGCCGCAGCGAAACTTGCGACGAGGCCAAGTGGGAACCATCGTGGAGGAACTCGGGCCGGAGGTTTTCGAAGTGGAATTTTGCGACAACCAGGGGCGAACGTACGCTTCCCTGAGGGGCTAAACATCACGGCGGCATGCTTCCTGGTGTCCACACCGAAAGTGTATCCCGGGCAAAGTCAACTTCCACGCGCAAGCCGGCTCGCCTCAAAGCACGGACGCCGATTACCGGTCGTTGGAATTGAGGATCGGGAATCGCGGCGGTGTCCTGGAAAGGAAGCCCTCGTTGCAGAACCATTCGGTAAGGAGCGTTGGCGAAAACTGGTAAATTGCTCACCAGCCACAAATCTGCCTTCCTCACCGGGACCGTGACCTTGCCGCCGACAACCGCAGTGATGGCAATCGGCTGCAAGCGGTTCTGATCAAGATCGAGGCCGGCGGCCAGCAAATGGTGCCGCCAGGCGTAACCCTCGCCCCGGTTGCCCAGGTCCAGGACCCAATCCTGGGGCACTACTCCAGCTGGAGGAGCAGGCAGATTCGGCTCAGTCAATACAATAGTAAAGGGAAAACCACCGTCCAATAACCTAAAGGCGGGGTTCGGGTCCGATCCTCCCAGAAGTGAAACGGTAGCCGGTCAATAAAGAGAGGCACGCCCAGATCCCCCTTCAGTGTGGCGGGCTAATCGAAAGCCATGGGACTGAAGGCCATTTCCTCGTCGGGGGGAACAATTTGAAAGATTACGAATTGGTCCTGCTGGTAACCGAGTCGAAAGCAATTTTCATAAACTTCCTGCGTGTGCCTGGCGCACGTGAGCCGTTGGTTGCCCCGGTAGGCAACCCACCCACCCGGATGCTCCTGAAGAAGCCGGGGCAAATCACGCTCGAATGCTTGCATTGCCTGCTCGCGTTGCATTTGTTGGTTAGTCATGGCTTACTTCCTGGTTCTCGTAGTGAATTATAACACGGTAGCCATCGTTTTCCTTAACGAACCACATCCACCGTGGGATGAGTAACTTCGATAACCATGCCGCGTTTGGGATCGGGTTCGAGGGCGCGCAATGCCGAGATCGCCTCATCCGGACTTTTTGCGACAGCAACGATTTGTCCATCGAGCAAGGCCAGGAAATCCCCTTCCTGAAAGGTCCGGCCATTCCAGGCGAATTGTGAAAAGATGGCTTCGGCGATACGCAGATTTTTTTCCTTTTCGTTCATAGGGCCTCCTCTAAAACTGAAAAACATCCAATACTGTTCGGTTAAGTTTGCTGTTTCTTTTGCCTATTTTACGTCTTCTTCACCCGTTCCTCCACCTTTAATGGTGTCCCTGTTCCGCCAGCCAGCGCTCGGCGTCGAGGGCGGCCATGCAGCCGGTGCCGGCGGCGGTCACGGCCTGTTTGTAGTAACTGTCGGCCACGTCGCCGGCGGCGAACACCCCCGCCACGCTCGTGTACGTGCGCTGCGGATGCTTCCACAGGATGTAGCCCTTGGGATCGAGGTCGAGTTGGCCGCCGAGAAAATCGGTGTTGGGCGTGTGGCCGATGGCCAGGAACACGCCGCCGACGGCCAGCTCTTCCGTCTTGTGGTCCACGGTGCTCTTGAGGCGGGCGCCGGTCACTCCGTCCTTGTCGCTTCCGAGAACTTCTTCCAGGGCGCGGTTCCACTTCATGGTGATTTTCGGGTTGGACAGGGCGCGCTGCTGCATGATCTTGCTGGCCCGCAAGGAATCGCGGCGGTGCACCAGGTAGACCGTGCTGGCGAACTTGGTCAGGTAGGTGCCCTCCTCGACGGCGGAATCGCCGCCGCCCACCACCACCAGCGGCTTGTTGCGGAAGCGCGGCAAGGCCCCGTCGCACACCGCGCAGGCCGACACGCCGTTGTTTTTGAAACGGTCTTCCGACGGCAGGCCCAGGTAATTGGCCCGCGCCCCGGTGGCCACGATAACGGTCAGGGCCTCGACCTCCTGGCCTTCGCCAGCCCAGAGATGGAAGGGATAGCGCTTGAAATCCACTTTGACGATATCGTCGGTGATGATGCGGGTGCCGAAGTTGGCGGCTTGCTGGCGCATATACTCCATCTGCTCCGGGCCGAAGGCGGCACGCTTGCCGTGATGGGCGCTCTTGCCCTCATACAAAGCGGCCAGATTCGCGTAGCGTTCTTCTGGCAAGGCGGATTTTGAAAAAGCGGCAAGCACGGCGGAATCGACATAAGGCCAGGCGGGAAAGTTCTCGACTTCGGTGGTCAGGTTCAACTGGCCCAGGGGCAGGGTGCTGGTGAGGCGGTTTTCCTCAGTGATCGCACCTTCAAAGACGAGCGGCTGCAAATTGGCCCGCGCCGCGTAAATTGCCGCGGTCCACCCCGCCGGCCCCGAGCCGATGATGACCACCTTTTCCGTCATTGGTATTTCTCCTTGAAAATGAACCATTTCCGCGGGTTTACGTTTCGCGCCCGCAGGATCCTTTCAATGATGGACTTCGGATTTTCCGGGAATCATGTGGGTCAACGGCAAAGTGCCGTCGGCTTCGACCTGGCGAATCCAGTCGCCCAGCAGGCGAATGCTCTGGCGAATGCCCGCGCCGCTGGCCGTGGCCGGAACCGGATGGCCGAACACCACCCGGATGCGCGACGAATCCACCGGCTGGCCTTCGACGACAATCGGTCCGCAATAGACCGGCACGATCGGCGTGGTGGCGCGGGGCAGCCGGTCCAGGAACCGGTCCACTTCGCCGGCCGGCTCCAGGCCGTCCACCGTGACGGCGAGCAAATCCTGTTGCTTCAGGGCCTGGTTGGCCCGCATCAGGGCGATATCCCACATGTCCGTATTCTGGCCGGCCGGGACCATGGTGAAGCCCGCCTTGCCGGCCAGATAGCGCAGCCAGGGCGCCGCCTCGATCCGCGACGGATCTTCCACCAGAATGAAGTGCGTGTGCCGATCGGTGGCAGCCAGCACTTGCAGGCTGCTGTCGAAATGATTGCAGTTGGTGGCCAGAATGACCGGGCCGTTCGTGGGCAGGTTGTGCATGCCCACCACTTTGAGGCGATAACGCCCCAGCGAGCGGAACCAGAACAGCGTGCGGACGAAGAAGTCGGGCAGCTTGCGGACCAAGAGAAACAGGATGCCGAGCGTCATAAGAGCGGCGCCGAAGAAAAGATAGCGCGGCAAGGCTTCGTTGTCGTAGGCCGGCTGCAACGGTTTGTCGGCCTGGCGGATACGGTAATGGTCGATGCCCCGCTGCTTGTAGTAGCTGACGACGACCTCATCCCCCTTTTTCAGGCCGCCCAAAACCTGGAAGGCGTGTTCGGGGAATTCAATTATGGATTTGTGGCGCTCCAACTCCTCTCCAAAAGCGAACAGTGCTTCGACATAACTCCAGTCATCTTCAAATTGTTCCGGTTCTGGGGATTCTGGGAGGCGATCGGTCTCCTTGAGTTTTTCCGTCTTGAATGTTTTTTTGCCATCTTTGGTTAAGACCGTGATTTCCTCCGGAAAACCATCCTTCTTGTTTTTTTTGATATCCTCCTGCAACGGACCCACGGCGAAACGATCAATTTGATCGACCTCGGGAGTCACCCCGAAAAACCGTCCGGCCTGGACCATGATGAAGAACAACAGCGAAGCGGCAATGGCGCCGAGGACGTTGATGAAATTGCTGGTGGCAACCAGGTCGCCTTTGCTGGTCTTCGGAGCGCGGTGTTGTAACAGAGTGTACAGGGGCACCATGTAGAAGCCGCTGAAAAAGCCGATGACGATAAGTCCGGCGACCAGGAACGTGGTCGAGTTGATGGCGAACGCGGCAAACAAGGTTCCCAGAATCATGCCCAGGCAGCCCAGGGGCACCAGGCCAAGCTCGACCTTGCCGCCCGACAGGTAGCCCGCCAGCGGACTGCCCAGGCCAACCCCTAGGGCGACGGTGGCCACCACCAGGCTGGTCTTGAATTCGTCCCAGATCGGGTTGCGCGTCTGGCCGTGCATGTACATGGTCGAGCGCATGAAAGCGACCATGAAGATGAAAAAGGCGATGCCGAGCACGGCCAGGGCCAAGGGCCGCGAACGAAACAATACTTTCAGATTGGCCCACAGCGGTTGGAAAACTTTGATCAGGTTGCGGGGAAAGTAGAAATTACCTAGGCTGGTGGGAAAAAGGCGCTGCGGATTGGCCGCCGGCAAGTAACGGATCATGAGGCTGGCTCCGGCGCCGATTAAGGCCAGGATCAAAAGGACCACACCGATGTAATATTCCTGCCCGCGAAAGGCCTTGGACAAGAGGCCGCCGGTCACGGTGCCAAGAATGGCCGCCAGGAAAGTCGTCGATTCGAGAATGCCGTTGCCCTTGGAAAGAACGTGCGGTTGCAGGATTTCCGGCATGGCCCCGTACTTGGCGGGGGCAAAGAAAGCGGCGTGGGTGCCCATCAAAAACACCGTGGACATGACGATCCAGGCCCCCAGCGGATGGTGCCACACGGCGCCGATGAAAAATCCCCCCAGGGCGATCACGGCGATGACAACCTCGGCCACTTTCCAGATGACCAGAGCGTGCCGCTTGCTGTAGCGGTCGGCGAGGTAGCCGGAAATCGTGCAGAAGATGGCCCACGGCAGGTAAAACAGGATGGGCATAAGCGAAATGGCCTGGGCTTCGTCGAGAATGCCCTGGTGGATGGCGAAAAACATGGCCGCCGCATGGATGGCCTGATCGTTGAAGCCGGCCAGAAACTGGGCAATGATCAGGCCGAGGAACGTGCGGTCTTTCAGAGTATCGACAGGCTGGTGATACGTCATGGCGTTTTGCTGGAGGTGGAGCTTATCCCACAATTCCCGGTGGTTGTACTATAGGGAATCGCCAAGGAAAACGCCAATGAAACCTTGGTGGCGAGCGGGGAAGTGAGGATGGTGGCCAGGGCGACCGCGGCGACCCCTTCGTCGTGTTCCTTATCGGGACGAAAAATACTTGACAGCTTTACGCTCCGCCGTCCATGATAACTCCAAGGTTTCCGTGGGGAACCGCGGGCTGGGTCCGAACGTCTAAATCGGGAACTTCCTTGAGGCGGCCACAGTGGACGGGCTGGTCCGGTGGTTTGGCAATTGCTTCACTTCCAGGAAAAGCACCATGGGAATTTTTGCGCGGCGGCGTGGCAACGGCTGGGTTGTAGCGGGATTGCTGGTAGTGTTCGTGGCGGGCGTCCTCCTGGCGACCCTTCCGCAAACCACCTACGCCCAGCCCGAGGAAAAAAAGGAAGGCGAAGGCGAGAAAAAGCTCGAAGAACCGCCGAATATGTTCGTCCACCTGATCACGTCGGTGGGCATCTTCATGGGGATCTTGCTGTTGATCACCTCCATTTCGCTGGTGACCTTCATTGTGCTCCTGGCCATGGACCTGCGCATGGGCAACGCCATTCCGCCGGCCTTCGTGGACGACTTCACCGACCTGGTCAACAAGCGGCAATTCAAGCAGGCCTTCGAATTGTGCAAGATGGACAATTCGTACCTGGCGCGGGTGTTGACCGCCGGCATGGGCCGGCTGCAGTACGGCATCGACGACGCCCGCGAATGCGCCATGCACATGGTCGAAAGCGTCAAGGCCAGCAAGGAACAGCTCAACAACTTCGTGGCCACCATCGGCACCCTCGGCCCGCTCATCGGCCTGGTCGGCACGGTGTTCGGCATGATCGACAGCTTCCGCGAGTTGGCGGTGCCCGGCAAAGATCCGCAGCCGTCCGAATTGGCCAAGGGCATTTCCCACGCCCTGGCCGTGACGCTGTTCGGCATCGCCCTGTCGGTGCCGGCGATTTTCTGCTACACCCTGTTTCGCAACCGGCTGACGCGCATTCAAATGGACACGGCCAACCTGGCCGACGATTTGCTCACGCAAATGTATCACAACTCGCGGCGCGCGGCCGGCACTGGCGACGCCCGCCCGGCCTCCACGGCCACCCAGGCGGGCGAGCCGCGCGG
>CAZFGM010000090.1:13973-15457 GCA_964518515.1 uncultured Alcaligenaceae bacterium
ATGACCAGTGGCAGCGGCGATACCGAAATCAATTTGACGCCCCTTTTGGACGTCGTCTTGCAGCTCATCATGTTCTTCATGATCACGGTCAATTTCGTGAGCGTGGAAAAGCTGAGCAAGCACGTGCGCCTGCCGGTGGCCCAGGCCCTGGCTCCCAAGGAAAAAGAAGCTCCGGATAAGGTGGACGGACTGATCTACTTGAACGTGAATAAAGACAGCGAGATCACCGGCGTCCGCACGCTGGCGCCGCAGGAACAAACCCGCGGCAATATCCAGACCTATTTGCAGGCCGAAATGGAACAATATTTCCGCAAGGCCAAGAAGGAAGGACGGGACAAGCCCAAGGTGATCCTGGTGCTGCGCGCCGACAAGGATTCGCGCTACACCAAGGTCTTCGACATACTCGAGGCCGGCCGGCAAGCCGGCATCGAAAGCTATCAACTCCGCGGCATTTCCCGCGTGGAAAAGGCGGAGAAATAAGCTGTCACACTCAGCACTCAGCTATCAGCCATCAGCCGCTGATTGTTGTCGGCTGAATGCTGACAGCTGAATGCTGACAGCTAGAATCCAACGAGGCAATCATGGCCAGCAAAGGAAGTCAAGACCCAAGCGGCGTCAACCTGAGCATCATCATCACGCCCATGCTGGACATGGCCTTCCAGCTGTTGGCGTTCTTCGTCATGACCTATCACCCGTCGGGATTCGAAGGGCATTACAACGTGCGTCAGACCTTGCCGCCGGAAAAGAAATTGGGGTTCGCCGGGGCCAATCCCAATCCGAACCCGAAGGACGAATTGCCGGCCGACGAGAAACCCAAGGCTTCCGACAACATCAAGGTTTCCGTGGCCGCCGCCGCCAAGGAAACTTTCCTGTTCACGCTGTCGCGCGACAAGCTGATTGCCCGGGCCCTGCGCCTCGGGGTGGCCCAGCCTCTGGAAATTCTCAAAGCCAAGGAAGAAAACGAACTCCGCAAATTGATCCTGGAACAAACCCAAAACCGCTCCGATGGCGAACCGGCGGTGATTCGCATCAAAAAACCGGAAACGCCGGACTTCGTCGCCATTGCCTCGATCGCCGACAAGCTATTTAGGGACGGGGATCAGAAACGCGCAGAACCGGGCAAAGGCCCGTTCCTCAATAAACTGCGGCAAGAACTGCAGAAACTCAAGGAAACCGCCGGCCAGGACCCGGAGATCGAGCTGGAGCCGGATTCCGAATTAAAGCACGAATGGGTCATGAACATCATGGGTGCTTGCCGCCGCGAAGGATTCAAGAAGATCTCCTTCCGCGAGCCGCCCTAAAGAAAATACGAAATACGAAATACGAAATACGAAACAAATTCCAAATCCGAAATTCAAAATAAAAAACTGGAAAGCGAGACTGCAGCAAAATAATCGGGAAGGAGATTTAACCAGCTTTTTTCTAGCCCCGTTCACGGGGCTTTCCGCGCCAGCGGTGTAGGCCCGCCCCTTGAGGGCGGGTTG
>CAZFGM010000091.1:0-15454 GCA_964518515.1 uncultured Alcaligenaceae bacterium
CCCGTACCAAGCTGAAGTCGGTTTACCCGAAAATTAAGCTGTGACAAAGCACTAGACTTTCCTTGATGTCCTTCGCAACCTCCACCAACACGTCGGCGAAGGAGGTCAGGCGGTCCTCAATGCGTTTCTTTTCGCTGTCAGTCCAGGTGAGTTCATTGACCGTTTGGTTGTGGCAGTTCAAGTAGTCGATGGTCAGGACCAGTTTTCCAGAGGGGATGAAGTCCCTTGCCGGGACGCCGTGAACGAATCTTGAGCAGCGGATAACTGGTGGTGAGCGGCACGGTCAATTGCAAGAGGCCGATTTCGCCGTCCGCCATCTCCGCGCCGGTTTCCAGATCGACCGCCTGGGCCCAGGCGAACGCCGGCACGTGATACTGGCCGTGGCCGCACTGCACGAAGACCGCCGGGCATTCGCTCAGGCCGAACATATCGCGCATGGCGCCGGACGGAAGCTGGAAGAAGCCGGCCAGGCGTTTCTGAAATTCTTCGCGTTCGAGAAGAACACCCGGCAAAAACCTTTTCCAGCCGCCGCCGGTCAAAATTCGGCTGCCCTCGGGAAGAGGAAGCGTCTTCATCCCTCCGGCGATCAATCCTTGTACCGCGGCGGCCATGAGGGCGGGATAGCCAACCAGCAGGATGGGGCCGCGCGCGCTGGCGGCCTGAATCGCGTCCACGGCTTCGGGCAGGGCGAAATCCAACCCGCCAGGTTTTTGCCGGACCAGATAACGCACCGAGCGAACCTCGGGCGTGGACCGCAGCACCGCGTCAATCACCACCGAACCGGCCATCTGCGTCTGGCTCGGGTCGATGAGGAAAGCCAGGGCCTCGACCGGTCCGGTAACGATGCCGGCGGCTCGATAGCTGGCCAGCATGGCCCGCACCCGCCGCCGCATGCTCGCCTCATCCAGGGGCGTCACGCTTGGCTTGCCGGTTGTCCCGGAGCTGGTCAAGCGAACGGTAATAGGCACATCCGCGGGCAGAGGGAAGGCGTAGCTTTTCAGGACCGGCAAGAAGATCGCCGGCAAGGTCCGGACATGCTCGAGGGAAAAGTTACGATGAAAGTCAACGAATCCCCGGTGGGCGGCTTTGCAACGCAATTGTAGGTCGGCCTTTCCAGGCCGACGTCCCTTGCCCAGATTCATTGAGCTTGGGCGGTTCAGGTCGGGCTGGAAAGCCCGACCTACTAATTCGTTGCAAAGCCCCGGTGGGCCAAGAAGTTGCGGTAAACGGGAAAACGCTGAACCAGGACGTCCAGGCAGGTATCGCAGGCGCGGACAAAGGTGTCGCCCGGCTGGATCGCAGCGAATACGGGAGATTCCAGAAGTAAATCAATGGGGACGGACATGCACAAATTTTCTTTTCGTTTAGCGGGGAGCCGAAGGCGACGGAGCCCGTCGCGGTCGCCTCCGGCTCCTCGCTAAACGGCTTACGACAACAAACCGTACTCGCGCAAGGTCTGGCGGATTTTGCCTTCGCCGGCATTGTCGAGCGGGCACATGGGCAAGCGCAGCTCGCCCGAGTCTTGGCCGAGCAGCTTCATCGCCGTCTTGATGGGAATGGGATTGCTGGCCACGCCGAGCATATCGCGGCACAGCGGGAAAAGCTTGCGGTGCCAGCGGACGGCGTCGGCCAACTTGCCGGCGGTGAAGGCCGTGACCATCGCTTTCATGTCGCGCGGCACGATGTTGCCCACCACCGACACCACGCCCTTGCCGCCGATGCTCATGAGCGGCAAGGTCAGGCTGTCGTCGCCGGATAGGATGGTCAGGTCGCACAGGGCGGCGATCTGCGACGCTTGATCGAGCGAGCCGGTCGCCTCCTTGATGGCCACGATCTGCGGCAAACGGGCCAGGCGGGCGATGGTTTCCGGCAGGATGTTCGAGCCGGTGCGGCCGGGAATGTTGTACAGGACGATGGGCAGATCGACGGCCTCGGCGACGGCGGCGAAGTGGCGGAAGTAGCCTTCCTGGGTCGGCTTGTTGTAATACGGGCCGACCATGAGGGCGCCGTCAGCGCCGGCTTTCTTGGCGAAGCGCGTCAGGCGGATGGCTTCCCGGGTGCTGTTGGAGCCGGTGCCGGGCATGACCTTGATCCGGCCGCGAGCCCGTTCGATCACCGTGGCCATGACGCGCTCGTGCTCGTCGTGGTCGAGCGTCGGCGATTCGCCGGTCGTGCCGACCGGGGCCAGGCAATCGGTGCCCTGCTCGACGTGCCAGTCCACGAGCCGGTGGATGCGGTCGAAATCGATGTCGCCGTTCTGGAAGGGGGTGATCAGGGCCACGGTCAAGCCGGAAAAATGTTCGCCTTTGGTGGTCATGGTCTGGTCCGGGTGAATGAGTAAGATAAAACCAATCCATCAGGTAGTAGGCACACTCCGTGTGGGATAGGCTTCCAGCCTGTCTGCCAGCCCGACAGGCTGGAAGCCTATCCCACTGGAAATGTGCCTGCTACTTAAACCCAAGTGACCTTATCATCCTAACCGGGGTGGATGCAAACGAAAACTGAAACGAAGACGGCAAATGCCGCGGCGAAGGCCTTTGCCCTGGCATGTTACCTGGCGGCCCTGGCGGGACAAGCCGCCTTTCTGGGACGTGTTCTATTGCTGGGAATCGAGGAAGATTGGTTTCCGGTGCGTTTGCCGGAAAACTGGTCGTGGGCTGTCAACATCGGCTGGGTCGTTCTGTTCGCGGTACAGCACAGCGTCATGGCCCGGACGGGATTCAAGACGTGGTGGACGCGATGGGTGCCGGCCTATCTGGAACGCTCCGTGTACGTCGGTCTCTCCGGGGTCCTATTGCTGGGATTGGCCAGCACCTGGCAACCGCTGGCGGGGGAACCACTTTGGCGCGGGCCGGTATGGATTCTGATCCCGGCGGCACTCGGCGCGGCCGGCATTGGCTATTGCAGTTTCCGCTTCGATCACACCGGCTTGTTCGGCCTGCGCCAGGTCTGGGAACAGGGCCGGACCGCCATGCCGGAATCGCTGCGCATCGTGGGCCTCTACCGCTTCGTGCGGCATCCCGTGATGGCGTTTCTGCTGTTGTTTTTGTGGGCGCAGCCGGTCCTGTCTCCAGACCTATTACTTTTGAGCGGAGGATTCACCCTTTACATTCTCGCGGTTCTGCCCCTGGAGGAACGCGATCTGGTTCGGCGCTTTGGAAAGGTCTATGAGGAATATCGCAGCCGGGTTCCCGCCGTGATTCCCTGGCGACGCCCGGCGCCGGCGGCGACGTACCCCGCGGTTGGCTGATCCTACCTTCCGACTTCTGCTGGGCCCCTCACCCCCAAGGCTCGAAGACTCGCCTTGGGGCTTGGGAGAGCGGAGGGATATTTTTCTTGCGAGAGTGCTTTCCACTTTATAGTGTTGAAACATCTTCAAGGAGTGCTTCCCATGCCAAAGCAAATCGCGTTTCTTTTCCTCCTGCCGCCTCTGCTTGCCCCGGCAGCGGATGCCCCGAAAGGTGATAAACCCGTGACTGCTTCAATCAAGAAAATCCCCTTCGGCAAAACCCCCGATGGAACGGAAGTAGATCTGTACATACTGACCAACGCCAAGGGCATGCAGGCCAAGATCATGACCTACGGCGCCATCCTGACGGAGCTGCAAGTGCCGGATCGCGCCGGCAAAACCGCCGATGTGGTGCTCGGTTTTGACAAGCTGGAAGAGTACCTGGCGGGCCATCCCTATTTCGGGGCCACCATCGGCCGCGTCGGCAACCGCATCAGCAAGGCCCGGTTCACCCTCGACGGCAAGGAATACAAACTGGCGGCCAACAACGGGCCCAATGCGATTCACGGCGGCAAGAAAGGGTTCGACAAAGTCGTGTGGAAGGCCACGCCGACCCCAGCGAAAAGCGGCGTCGCTTTTTCTTACGTCAGCCCCGACGGCGAGGAAGGCTATCCCGGCAAGCTGTCGATCACGGTCACTTACACGCTGACCGATGCCAATGAGCTGAAAATCGACTATCTGGCCACGACCGACAAGGCCACGCCGGTCAATTTGACCAATCACAGTTATTTCAATCTGGCCGGACCGGCGGCCGGAAACATCCTGGACCATGAGGTCTGGCTCGACGCCGACCATTACACTCCGGCGGATGACACGCTTATTCCCACCGGGGAGGTCAAACCCGTCCAGGGCACGCCGCTGGATTTCACCAAGCCGGCGAAAATCGGGGCACGCATGGCCCAGCTCAAGAACGACCCGCTCGGCTACGATCACAATTTCGTTCTGAAAAACAAAGGCAAAGCCCTCGCTTTGGCTGCCCGCGTCAGCGAAGCCAAGACCGGCCGCATCCTGGAAATGTACACCACCGAGCCGGCCGTGCAGCTTTACACCGGCAATTTCCTGGACGGCAAGCTCAAGGGCCGCGGCGGCGTGGTGTATCGCCAGCACCAGGCCCTCTGCCTCGAAGCCCAGCATTTTCCCGACGCCGTCAACCGCCCGAATTTCCCGTCGATCATCCTGCGGCCGGGAAAGACTTATGCGCAGACGACGGTCCACCGTTTTTCCGCAAGGTAATTCAGGTTTTCCGAGCGCTGTAACCTAAAGCCGAGTTGCACACCGCCCCCAGGTGCGGATAAGCTGGAGGGAAGAACTGGTGCGTCCGTTCCTGGAGAAATTAATGACATACCCATGTCAATATCGCTTTGGCCTGGCGGTCTTTTTTTCTTTGGCTTTCGCGTTTCCTTCGCCGGCTCAGAACGACGCCTGGCCGGTGCCGCGCGGCCCGAGCCGCGAGCCGGTCCCCTATCGCTACGACGCCAAGATCTGGTCCAAAGTGCCGCGCGCCTTCCTGGATGATTCCGCCGCGTGCATTCTCTATTACGGCACCAACCACCACATCGAGGCCGACGGCACCGTCGAGACCGTCACGCACGAGATCACCCGGTTGGGCGGCCGCAAAGGCATCGAGAGCCTCGGCGAGTATCGGGCCATCTCCTACGATCCGACCTGGCAAACGCTGGTCCTCAACGAGGCCCGCATCCATAAAGCCGACGGCCAGATCGTGCCCATCGAGCCCCGGCACGTGCACCTGCGCGACGTCAGCACCGACTACCAGGTCTATGATCGCGACAAGCAGCTCGTCATCTCGTTTCCCAACATCGCCGTCGGCGATTGCTACGAGGTGAAATGGACGTCGCGCGGCAAGAACCCAGAGTTCGGCGGGCGATTCTTCACCCGGGTCACCTTCGGCGACGACCAGTATCCCGTGGTGCGCGACGAGCTGCGGGTGCGGCTGCCCAAGGCCATGCCGCTCAAGCACGCGGCCATCAACGGCAAGGTTCCCCTGAATGTCACGCACGAGAACAATCACCGGCTGTATCACTGGCACGTGAACCAACGCAAGCCGTTGCCGCAGGATGCCGATCGCCCGTCGCGCGAGACGCAGCGGTTGCAGGTCCTGCTGTCCACATTCACCTCGTGGGACGAGGTGGGCCAGTGGAAGGAAAAGGTGCGGGCCAAGTGCTGGGAATCGACGCCGGAAATCCGCGCCCTGGTCAAGACGCTGACGCGCGACTTGAAGACGCCGCTGGAAAAGGCCCGCGCCTTGACCTACTGGGTACGCCGGTCGATCCGCTATGTATCGATCAGTTCCTCGGGGCGTGGCTACACGCCGCGGCTGCCGCAGCAAGTTTTCCTGAGCCGCTATGGTGATTGCAAGGACCAGAATCAACTGCTGGCGGTCATGATGAAGGAAGCCGGCGTGAATGTGGAGCTGGTCACTCTGGGGATTCTCGACGACGGCCAGGTCGAGCCGGAAGTGCCGAGTCCCTGGGGAACGCACGGCATCTTGCTGGCCACCATCGCCGGCAAGGAGCACTGGATTGACACCACGGTGCCCCTGGCCGGGTGGGATTACCTGCCGCGGAGCGATCGCGACCGCGTGGTCTACGTGACCGACGGCGGCAAGGTGCGGCTTTTGAAGACGCCGCCCTTGACCTATGCCGACAACCGCATCGTGCAGCTAACCGAGTTGACGGTGCAGCCGGACGGCACCACGGTGGGCCGGCGGGCCATGACGCACTTTGGCCTGTCGGCCCTGAGCCGGCGCGACGCCTGGATGGAGACCCCGCCGGGCGAGCGCCGCCGCCTGTTGACCGCCGAATTGCAAGACGCCCACAGCCGGGCGCGGCTGCTCGAGTTTGTCGTGGACGACCGCGAGCTGGCCAAGCTCGACCAGCCCGTCACCGCCCGCCTGGACTACCACATCGCCCAGCATTTCGGCGGCGATAGCGCCAGCCGCGAGGCCAGCCTGACCGACAGCAACGTGTGGAATCGCCTGTTGGCGTACAACCTCGATCCGGACCGGCCGGTGCCGCTACATTTGTGGACGCCGTTCGAATCGGTGCATCGTTACCTTGTCCAGCTTCCTCTGGCGTATCGCTTTGACGGTTTGCCGCGCAGTCAGAAAGTGCCCTCGCCGTGGGGCTTTTTCGAAGTGCGGGTACAGGCGGATGACTTCAATCCGCGCCGCCTGGAGGTAACTTTTCACACGCGGCTGGAAAAAGCGCT
The DNA here is from genome assembly GCA_964518515.1 of uncultured Alcaligenaceae bacterium. Classification (GTDB taxonomy): domain Bacteria; phylum Planctomycetota; class Planctomycetia; order Gemmatales; family Gemmataceae; genus CAZFGM01. Next base: position 6,518 of record CAZFGM010000091.1, read on the forward strand.
GGTGGAACCGGCGGACTTCGCCGCCTTCCAGAAGTTTCATGATGCCGTGTCCAAGCACTGGCGGGTGTGGCTGACCATCAAGCCCACCACCGACTTGCTTGATGCCCGGGCCCTGGAGATTCTGCAAGCGTTCACGCTGGGGGCCGATAACATCTCCGCGGCCATCCTAGCCAAGCTCTATCAGCATGAATCGATGGTGACCAAATCGCCGTTTATAAGGCACGACCGCAACGCCGACGCGCGCCGCGTTTTGCAAAGAGCGCTGGTCCTCCATCCCGAGGATGTGACCCTGTGGGATTTGCTGGTCAAAAGCGCCGCCGACCTGGGCGAAGAAGAAGCGGTGTATGCCGAAATGATCCAGCGTTTTCCCAAAGACAAGAAATATGTTCTGGCCCTGGGCGCCACGCGGGTCAAACGCGGCGATCAGGTGGGCGCAGGGAAAGTTCTCCTGCCGTTGACCACCAAGGAAACCGGTGAGATTCGGGCCAAGGCCCACTTTCACCTGGCCCAGAGCGCCCTGGAGCAAAACCACGCCCGGCTCGCCCTGGAGCATCTTGAGGCCGCCAAGGCCGCCGACGCGGAGACGGTCGCCTCCGGGCCAGCCCTGCGCTTCAAAGCTCAGGTTCACGAACAGCTCGGCCAGCGCGACGAGGCTCTGGCCGCTTATCGCGATGCGCTCAAGACCGACACCGACGTGGACGACGTCTTGGCCGCGCTGGCCCGGCTGGAACTTGCCGCGGGCAGAACCAGCGACGCCCTTGACGCGATCCGCCGCCTGGCCGTCCGCGCAGGCAACGATCGCCCGGCACTGCTGCGCGCCGGGGAATTGTATCTCCAGGCCGGCCGATACGACGATGCCCTCGATCTGGCCCATCGCGCGCGCGAGCTAGGGTTCAGCAGCCAAACTCAGCGGCTTCTCGGCCTGGCCTATTTTCACCAGGGACATTACGACAAAGCCGTGTTTCATTTGGAACGCGCGGAACCTTCCGCCGAGGTGGTGGAACACTTGATTCGCGGCTACCTGGCCCAGGGAAAATTGCTGGAGGCGCAACGCCATGCCGAGGCGGTCCACGGCATCACCAAATCCACCTTGGGCCTGAGTCAGGCGGAAACACTGGTTCGGCATCTGGCCGAACAGCGCGCTTTCATCCTGGGAGAAACCCAGGTGGCCGCCAAGCAAAAAGCCACCGCGGCCCGGGCCGTCGAGGCTTATCTCTGCGCCGCCCAGGCCTACCGCCAGGGCCGGCCTAAGGCTCATGTCGAAAAATTACTGGCCATCGCCCTGCAAGACGGGTTGCCCCTGGGGCCGGCCTATGCCTTGCGCGGCCTCCTGGCCGTAGACCAGGGCAAGCTGCGCCAGGCCATGGCCGACGCCGAACGCGCCACCACACTCAGTCCGAATCTGGCGGATGGTTTTTACCTGCGCGGCCGGATTCGCCTGGAGCGCGGTGACTTGGGCGCTCTCGGCGATTTACTCCGCGCCGCCGCTCTCAGCCAACGCAAGGACGGCCTTATCCTGCATTGGCTGGCCGCGGCCCAATGGCAGATCGGCCAGCACAGTCAGGCCGTCCAAACCCAGCGCCTGGCCGCCGGCTTATGTCCCCGCAATGAAGAGGTTGTGCAACAATGCCGCGAGTTCGAAAAGATGGCCACGGAGATCCCCGAATGAAACCATTTAAAAAAGCGTTCGACCACGTCGGCCTGTGGACGACCCAGCCGCAGCCGGGCGAATTCTGGGTCGAGTTCAGCAAAGTGTGGGTGACCAATCCGCGCGCCCATCCGCAGCGCCTCGAGTACCTTCGGCCCCTGGAAAAACCGCAGGTGCCGCCGGATCAGCTTGGCCTGTGGAAATTGTGGAACCGCCCCCACGTGGCCTACCGCGTGGACGATTTGTCGGCGGCTTTGCAAGGCGAAGAAGTGATTTTCGGCCCCTTCGATCCCGGCGGCTTCGGCCAAGTCGCTTTCATCTTGAAGGACGGCGCCGTTATTGAATACATGCAATACACCGACCTGAGTCACTGGTTCGGCCAGCCCAATCCTCCCGGCTGGCAGCCGGAACCATTTTAATCCAGGTGGATGATTTTCGAGCAATCAGCAACAAATCTCACCCATTCGACTTCACGAAGAGCCATATCCTGGCCGACCTCAGTGAATAAAAGTAACCGTTCACCCCTAAACTTACTTCCACAAGCCACTGTAGCCGCAGGCTTTAGCCTGCGGTGGTTTAAAACGCATCGATTGCCCGCCGCCAACCGCGCAGGCTAAAGCCTGCGGCTACAATGTTTGTGTCATTCTTGGCCCTGAACGGTTACGAATAAAAAAGGCCGGACGTTGGGCGTCCGGCCTTTGCCTGTGAAGAAAGCTTACCCCCCCAGCAGCAAGCTCGGTTCCCAGCCGACGCGTTCGGCCGAGGCGCGGAGTTTTTCCAAGGCGCGATTCTGGATTTGGCGGACGCGTTCCTTGCTGATGCGCAGCAGGTGGCCGATCTGGCGGAGGCTATGGGTGCCGTTGCCGGTCAGGCCGAAACGGAGGTCGAGGACCTTGCGTTCGCGCGGCCGCAGGTTCTCCATCAAAAAGGTCAAAGCTTCCTGGCGCTCGGTGTTGGTCCGCAGGGTGGTGCTTTCGTTATCGGGCATGGCCTCGGTGAGCTTGAAATCGCTGTCGTCGTCGAGGACGGCATTGAGCGACACCGGGGCGCGCGTGGCGGTTTGCAAGTGGGTGAGATGCTCGAGGCTGGAACCGGTGCGGTGCGCGAGTTCTTGCGGGCTGGGCAAATGCTGGCCGCCGTGGGCCAGGGCTTCGGATTCTTGCTGCAACAGGCCCAACTCTTGCAAGTGGTGCGGCGACAGGCTGACCAGGTGGCTCTGCCGGGCCACGGCAATCTGCAAGGTCTGGCGAATCCACCACGTCGCATAGGTGGCCAGACGGGTGCCGTGGCTGACGTCGAAGCGATCGATGGCCTGCATCAAACCGCACACCGCTTCTTGCAGAAGATCGGCATAGCCCAGAGCGTGATGGCGGAAGCGCTTGGCGACGTGGGCGGCGAGACGGATGTTGGCCGACGCCAGCCGGTGCTTGGCATGCACGTAACGGTCGTGGCAGCGGCGAATGGGGACTACCTGGCGCGCGTCGCCGTCACAGTAATCGCGGATGAACTGGGCCATCGGCCAGGGTTCCAGCGGCGGGCGGTGCGAGCGCAGCCGCGGAAAATGGCGGATGAGCAAGCGCACCAACTCGCTCTTGGTTTCCCAGAACCCGGCGAGAAGCCCGCGTTCTTCTTCGGGCGTTAACAGATCGGAAGAAAAGATAGTGGTGGTGGAGGGCGAAATGTCAACAACTTCTTCCTTGGGCGCCACGGGCTGGGGGCGCTTGCGCATTTTCGTCTTCATTGCCGTCCTTCCCCAATAAAGGTCTTCGAGCCCAGGTTAGCGTGATGGGCTGCCGGTCCTTGCCTCAAGGACAGGCAGCGAACCGCACTAGCGACAAGGCACCCGAGGAAGGCCTCGGCTTCCCCTTGACTGCTTGCCTTCGCGGTCGTCTTTCCGGCTTCCCTTCTCATCCCTGACCGACCAGCGATTCCTTTCGCCCGGACACCCTTTGCTCCGGATCATCACTTTGCACTTCGAAGAATTGTAAAGAGGTCGTCAAGGCATTACAAGATTTTTTTTCCAAAAATTTCCGTATTTTTTCGCAGGCATTTGACCGCGGCCCGAACCAGGGAATTGCCTTGCGGAAATGGTTGCCGGGACGGCATGATCGGCCAATGGGCCGAATTTCCCCGGGGAGTTGCTATAATAGCTTACCATGCGTTTGGCCATTCTCAGCGATACCCACAGCCGCTATGCCACGGTCGAAAAAGCCTTGAAAATTAGCGCCGGGCGCGGCGCCGACCTTCTCCTCCACTGCGGCGACATCGACGATTCCGACACCGTCTGGCTCTTTCCCGCCAACACCCATTTCGTTTTCGGCAACTGCGACCTCGACCGCCATAGCCTGCGCCAGGCGATGCACGGCATCGGCGCCACCGTGCACGAACCGTTTGGCAGCCTCGAACTGGAAAGGGCCCGCCTTGCTTTTGTCCATGGCGACGACCGGCGGCTGTTTCATCAGCTGGAACACAGCGGGGACTACAATTACCTGTTTTACGGCCACAGCCACATCGCCGAGGAGCACCAAACCGGTCCCACGCGGGTCATCAATCCCGGCGCCCTCCACCGCGCCGCCAGGAAGATGTTTGCCATCCTCGATCTCGAAACGGGCGAAGTAGATTCCGTGGAAGTGGAGTAGCTGGGCCAAAATTCGACTCCCGCACCAACGTGCGAAACTACCGCCGACGGGGGCGACGACGGACAGACTTTCCACCAAGCTTTCGCCTGGAGCCTGCCCTTGGCCTACGCCGTGGGAATCGTCCTGGCGGCCTGCGTGTGCTTGCCCTGTTTTTACTTTTACAGCTTGCTGGCCGGCGTCCACCTGTCCTGGCTGCAAATCACCAGCGTCATCGGCAAGGGCACGCCGAGCTGGAAGGCGCCCTGCAAAGCCTGGATGGCTGGGCCGAGGATGTTCTGGCCCGCGAGAAAGATCGCCTGCACGAGCTGCGCCAGGCCTGGATCACCCAGGCCGAACGGATTCGGGAAATGGATCGGTTGCTGGTTCGGCGGAATATGCCGGTCTGCCCGCCGCCACGGCCGACCTGTCGGCGACCCCGAAAATGGCCGAACGCCTCCGCGGCAGCCAGCAGGTGATCCGCCAAAACCTCGACCGCCTGCGCCAGGTGCGCCAGCGCACCCTGGATGATTTGCTGGGCACCCTGGCCTGGGTGCGCGAGCTGGTCTGGATGATTCACCTGGCCAAGTTCACCGGGGCGCCCGCTTCGCGGGCCGAGGAATTGGTGGCCCAGATTGCCGCCGCCGTGGCAGGCCTGTCGGACCTTACCTGGCAGGAGGAGTCCTTGGTTGCGACCGGGTTTGGCGCTAACGAAAGAATAAGTGCGGGAATTGCCGCAGGTCCTCCAAGACCGCGGTGACTTCCGTATCGGTCATCTGCTGGAATCCGCCGTGCTCGTGTTTTTTGGCCAAGACGCAGACGGTGGCCGTGCCCCACACCGCCATGTCCGGCTTGTGCAACTGCGGGGGATACGGCTTCATGCGAAAAACCGGACCGAGAATAGCGCGCAAGGCCTCGATTTGCAGGCGCACCCGATCTGACTTGTCCAGATACTCCAGGGTCAATTCCTCGATGCGGGCATCCGCTCCTTTTCCGAACGAAACCACCTTGATGGAATCGCACGCCATGAAAGCCCGCAAATCCTTGCTTGCCGGTCCGCGGGGGAGCGGAGAAGGCGCCGTGGGAGGATCCGCATTCACGGGCTTGCCGCTGCTTGGACAGATCTTGCCCGGTTCCGATTTGGCATAGTGGGGGACGAAAGTTCGTGCCGAACCCGATGTTCGCACCTCAACCACCTGCCGGCAAAGCGGGCACCGCGCCGCCGTTCCGCGCTGGAGCAAGTCCTCGGTTTCGTCCACCATGACTTTCTTTTGCGGGGCGGCAACGATGCCGATGTCTTTGCCGCAATGCTTGCAGACCAGCATTCGGCCTGCCACCTGGTTCTGGTCAATCGACTGGCCGCAATGATAACAAAAGGAATACATGGGTTCGGATTTCGAATTGTTTACGTTTAGCGTTCGCATGATGCCTGCAAGAAGAATATCCCTCTGGCAAACAACATGCGAGCGCTAACAAATGGGGTTATTATTCTTTTTTGCTGGCCGGCAGCTCCTTGACCTCGATCTTCTTGACGTGCAGGACGGATTCGGGTCCGCCTTTGGCCGGGCCGTGTTGTTGCAGGGCGAAATGGCCGCGCGTGTAGGTGTTTTTCTTGTCCACGAAATCCACCGTCTTCTTGCCGTTCACGAAGATCTGGAGGTGGTTGCCGACGGCGATAACTTCCTGGGTGAACCAAGTGTCGGGCTTAACCAGCATGGCCTTGATCTTCACCAGACCGTACAGGCTGCCGGTTTTGTATTCATCGGGGAAGGTGCTGTTGATCTGGGCCTCGTAGCCCTTGGGATAGCCGGGGCCGAACTGGGTGCGAAAGTACTGGCCGCTGTTGCCCTTGTCGCTGATCTTGGCCTCGATGCGATAGTGGAAGTTTTCGTAATCGTCGCGGGCGCTGAACAAGTGGCTGGTGGCCTTGCCGCTGGAGACGAGAATGCCCTCCTCGACGCGCCATGTGCCCGGGTTCTTGGGATGCGTCTTCCAGCCGGTCAGATCCTTGCCGTTGAAGAGCTGGACCCAGCCGGTGTCTTTCTTGTCGTCTTTTTCGTCATCGGCGCCAGCGCGGGTCCAGGTCGCCACCAGTCCGGCGGCAGCCAGCACGGTCAGGCCCAACAGAAGTCGTTTCATGGCAGGCTCTCCTTGGGTTGGGGAAAATAATGGTAGTGATAATAAAGCCGGGCCGGCGGAAAAAGCAACACCCGGCTTGCAGCGCGATCCGCAAACGCCACCCCTTCGGCCTTTTTGCCGAGAGGATAGGGGAAGTTGCCAAGAACTGGGTTCGGGGTATGGTGGTTGAATTTCGTAGGATGGAGAACCGTGAAAAACGAGGGAGTTTCCCGCTCCCCGGCCGCCGCGTCGCCAGTTCGGTTGCTCTAGGAAGGAAAAACCGCGTGCCGTATAATCCGGCGCTGTTTGTCTCGGTCGAGGAGGGAGCCGCGTGGCCGACAACTCCGGCGACCTGGTGGTGGAATCGTTCAAGCTGACCAAGATCTATCAAAATCGCCAGATCGCTTTGAATGATGTGACGCTGCGGATGGAACCGGGCTGCGTCCTGGGTCTGCTGGGGCCCAACGGCGCCGGCAAGACGACGCTGTTGCGCCTGGTCCTGGGCCTGCATCGGCCGACGGCCGGCTGGATCAAAATATTCGGCCAGACCATGACGCCCAATTCCGCCGGCCTGCGCTGCCGCATCGGCTACATTCCGACCAATCCGCAGTTCCCGCGCGGCATGACGCCGATCACCTACCTGGATTACATGGCCCGGCTGTTCGGTTTGCCCGCCGACGTCCGCAAGCCGCGGCTGGGCTCGCTCATTCGCGCCGTCGATCTGCTCTACGCCTCCGGCGACCGCATCGAGGGCTTCTCCAACGGCATGACCGCCCGCCTCGCCGTGGCCACCAGCTTGATCAACGAGCCGGACCTGTTGATCTGGGACGAGCCGACCCACGGTCTGGACCCCGAAGCCCGCCGCAGCATGCTCGATCTCATCAAGACGTTGGCGCGGGAAAAAACGCTGATTGTTACCAGCCACAACCTTAGCGATATTGACGAAGTCTGCAATCACGCGGCGGTCCTCAGCCGCGGCCACCTGATCTATTTCGGCTCACTGCAGGACCTCAAGGGCCGCATGCGCCGCAACCACTACGAGCTGGATCTGGAAGGCGATCAGAAGGCCATTGCCAAGGCCATGCAAACCATCAAGGGGCTGTCGGATTTCAAGTCGGTGACTTTCCGCAACCGCCGGCTCGAGCTGCGCATGAACGAGGACGCCGCCAACTCCGCCGCCCTGGCCAACGTCTTCATGACCCTGGCCGACAACAAGGTCACCCTGGTCAGCATCCGCAGCGTCGGCCAGCAGACCGAGCAGGCGTTTTTGGACCTGGTGGAAAAGGAAGAAGCCCGCGGCTTTTCCCGCGCCTATCAGAACCCCAATGCCGAGGCGGCGTGAGAGAGTGGGAGAGTGAGAGAGTGGGAGAGTGGGAGCGCGGTAGCGCGGGAATTTGTCTATGCTTATTCTGTTCTACATTTGCATCGTGCCGCTGATCATTCCCGCTCTCGTTGCTGCTGTAATCGCCGGGGTTTTGCGGAGGAGGATTGGTCGAGAACGGGCTTTTTACTGGTCTCTGCCTCTGTTATTGATGCTTCCGGCCTGCTTGGTTGTCACCTTATCGGAGGTTTTAGGTTCATCCGCAATGGCGGAAACCGCGTTTGCCGAGATAGTGGGCTGGATCGTGTGTGGGTTATTAATCCTGGGCACTCTTGGCGCCGTGCTATTGCCCGCGTTCATCTTCGTTTCGATACTCGGGTGGATTGATTCCAAAGTGAGTTATAGGAAGTAAATCGGCCGGACGAGAATGGAATCGGCCGAGACTAAGGACAAAGCCATGGACGCGCCAGCCAGCACCGCCAAATCGATCCGCGCTTCGGTCAATCGTTTTCTGCCCTACTGGGCCGTTTTCCAGGCCGACCTGCGCCAGACCTTGGCGAACTGGATTTACCGGCTGTGGGTGCTGCTCACGTTGGCCACGGCGGGGGGTTACTTGCTCTATCGCTACGGGGCCAAGGAAGTGGCCGGCATCGTCACCCCGGCGCCGGAACTCATCAGCCAGCTTCTCAAGTGGATCGTGCACGGCAGCATCACTCTGATCGTCATCCTGACCGCCGGCACCATCTGCGGCGAGCGCGGCACCATGGCCGATTCCATTCTCAGCCGCGGCATCAGCCGCCACCAGTATTTCCTGGGCAAGTGGCACGCTCGGCTGACCGCCGTGCTGGTCACGTTCTTCCTTCTGGGACTGGCTGCCCTGGTGGCCAGCTTCTTCCTTTTGCATGGGGAAACTCTGCACCTGGGCGGCAGCCTCATGGCCTTGGCCACTGTGGCCGCCATGTTGGCCGTCGTCATCACCTGCGGCGTGACCGCCAGCGCCGTGGCCAACAGCTCCGTGGTCAGCATTTCCGTGGTCTGGCTGCTCCTTTACGGCGGCGGCTTTGCCCTGTCGCTATTGCCCGCCAGCTTTCCCGCTCCGGACCGCATCCTGCAAAACCTGCCCAACATCCTGCGCGGCCACTACGACGTGCAAGTCATCGGCCGCGTCATCGCCTGGTCTCTGGCCGCCTCTTTGGCCGTGGCGTTGTTCGGCATGATCTCGTTTTCGCGCCGGG
>CAZFGM010000092.1:0-15454 GCA_964518515.1 uncultured Alcaligenaceae bacterium
CCAGCTGAATAGCGATGGTGCCGAACTTGCGCGGCAGGGCTTCCTTCACGTTGGTATGAAAAATGTGCAGAAAGCACAGATACAGATCGTCGATCATCGTGATGGTGGGGATGTAAAACTCCGTCCCGGGCGGGTCGGCCTTGTCCGGCACGAGGACTTCTTGCCGCTCTTTCCAGTTGACGAAATCGCCGCTCACCATGCGGCCAACCGTGCGCGGCCGGGTCTGGAACTGGATGAGGGAAAGATACTCCTTGCGGAGCGGGTCGTAGCAGTAGTTGTAGGCGTGATCCAGCTTGCCGGCCTTTGGGCGGTCCGTCATGGTCCAGCGGAGGCCGTCGGGCGAATACAGGCCGATGTTCCCGTAATAACCGCCGCAGGCCGGCAGGGCCCAGATCAGGCATTGATAGCGCTTGGCCGGGTCGGGTTCGTCCGGGAACTTGAGGACCATGTTGGCCCAGTCGCCCATCGGGCCCCACACCAGGTTGTTCTCTTTCTTTCCCGCGAAATCGATGAGGTTTAAAATCGGTTTGTCAAAGGTCAGGCCATCCTTGCTCTCGGCATAGGCCATGCGGCACGTGGACTTGACGTCGAGGGCGCGATACCAGAGGCGGAACTGGCCCTGGTCGAACAACACCGACGGCATGTCCGCGCTCGTCTCCCACGGCTGGGCGCCGGCGATAATGGGATTGGCGGCGTGCTTGGTGGGCTGATGCAGGACGCGTTTGAGGCCCTTCATTTCGCCGATGAGGTAATCGTCGAGAAAAAGCTGTCGGCGATTCTTGCCGACCACGGCCGTTTCCTTGGCGCCGGCCCCCTCCTTCACCCGGCGCTCCGTGGGCCGGAAAGCGGGTTGGCTGGCAGCGGATAGCGGTAGCCGACTCATCGGCAGAAGAATAACCCCCAGCGACAACGCGGCACGGGAGAGCATGTCCAATCCTCCGGGAACGGTCAATGTGGCCGATTGGCGTGCAACCGTTGGCTATTCGGCAGCGCCCGGTGCGGCGCTTCCTGTAGCTCGCAAAGTCGAATACCTTACCCCCTCCCCCTACATCGACGAGATCATTACCGAACCCTTCAAACCCGATGCCGAGGGCCTTTTGATTGTGCCTGACAAGCCGAACATGGCGGTGTAGAAATGGACCCTGCCGTCGGAAGTGGGTGCAAAGCCGACGCCCATTTCCGTGGCCTCTTTGCCGAGCAAGTTGGCGCGGTGCGGGGGGGAGTCAACCCAGAGTTGAAAGAACGAGGCGGGTTTGTTCCGGCCGCCGCCGGCGCAATTTTCCGCCACGCCTGTGGGATAGCCCGCGTCGCGGGCGCGATCACTGGGCCCTTTGCCGTCCAAAACGTGCGTCAGCTTGTTGAGCCGGGCCAGGTTTTGCGAATGCTGCCGCGACACTTCACACAAGAGCAGGTTTATCTTCAAATCCGGCAGGTCATTTTTCTTGCGGAAGTCATTGATCAGACGCAACACTTCCTTTTCCTGGGAGGTGAGCTGGAAATCCTTTTTGGTCGTATTCTTGGCGCCTTCCTTGGCACGCGGCAGCTCGCGGAAATGAATTTTCTTGAAGATGACTTCCATGGGGCCGCCGGAGTGCAGCTGCCAGGCGATGATGCCGGTGTCGGGCATCTTGGCAAACGCGCCGTCCACCGTGACGTGGCCGTTCAGCTTGATCGTGACGTGCTTGCCGACGCACTTGATGGCGTAGTCGTTGAAGTCGTTTTTCTTGAGGACCTTGGCGACGAGGTCTTTGTCGGCGGCCTTCATCATGCCGCCGAAGTGCTCGCCATAGAGGCTGCCCCAGTAAACCTGGCCCATGTCGCACTGCGGGCCTTTGACCGCAAAATGCTTCTTGTCGAAAACCTCACTGCGAATCTGCACGCCGCTGTTGGGATTGGCGCCGCTGAGCTTGACCTGAAAGGTCAATTCGAAATCGCCGTATTTTTTCTTGCTGCACAGAAAGGTATTGAACTTGAGGCCTTTGGGGGCGGCGCCGGTCAAGACGCCGTCCTTGTACGTCCAAAATTCATCGATCAACCCTTCCCAGCCGGCCAGGTCCGGCGTGAGAAAGGCCGCCGCCTTGTCGCCCGCCGCCGCGGGCCTGGGGCCGCCAAGAGAAAAAGCCCAGACCACAATCACAGTCCACGGGAGCCAGCGCATGATGCATCCTCCAAAGCGAGTGACGAAAAGCCGTAAATAAAAAATAACCACGAAAGACACGAAAGACACGAAAAAACCTGAAGGATTTTCGGTCATTCGGAACCATCGTGGTTTTTTGCCAGGAAAACCCAATAACCCCGCTGGCTCGCGGACTCGCCGGCGGGCTTAGGAAAATCAAGGCGGAGGTGACCTTTTTTCCGGAAGGCCGGTGGAAGCCATTTCCTTATCAGCCGGGGCGTCCGTGGCCGGCACAGTGGCCGGCGGCGCCGCGGGCGGGGAGGCCCATTCCTCCTCGTGCAAGAGTTCCAGGGCACTTTCGCGCAGCTGCGTCGGCGTGAAGCCCAGTTGTTCCAGGCGGGCGAACACGCCGGTCAATTCCAGGCGCAGATATTCTTTCGGATCGGGTCGGGTGACGCCGTAGCGGGGGCCGGTGCGCTTGCTGGCCGGCGGATGCTGGAAGAGCAACCCCTGTGCGACCTGGTCCTGCAGGACCTGTTCGGCCAGGTTCTTGGCGTAATCGGGGAGCTTACGGCGCAGGTCGGTCAAGGCCGCGGGCTGTTCCTGCAGCGTGGTTCGCAGCAGGTAGGCCACGTGAACCGGCATGGGCCGGTCCCAGAAGCGGTCCTGCGGGCTGCGGTATTTGGGATACTGATGCAGGACGTTGGCCGCCACCTGGCGGCGCAAGCTGTCCGCCAATTCTTCGAGGCTCAGCGACCGGACGCGGGCCGGCAGGGCCGAGCGGATCTTGGACAACGTCAAAGGCTCCTCGCTTTTTTCCAGGACCGTGCGGAGGGCAGCCGTCACATCCAGCTCGGGCGTCGTTTCGGTCATCGTGTGCAGCGGTTCGGCCATGATTGCGTCCTTTCGAATGGAGCAGGTTGCCAAACGGCCCGGGATCAGGAAAAAATACAATTTGCCCAGTTTGACATGCCGTTTTGCGGCAACCTTGCCCATGACTGTATGGAGAAGAGGGCCGGGAGTCAAAGAATCTTCCCCGACATTCCCCTTCCTCCGTTGTCAATGGTGCCGTACGCCGAGACACATTTTGGCGAGCCGAGCCGCGTAAGCGGCCGGTTTGCGGCTGCGACGTCACCCGGCTCCTTACGGAGCTCGGCTCGCCTCAAAAATTGTCCTCCTCTTAATCTTTCTCTTCTTTCGGTTGCGGCTCCGTAGCGTTGGGATAAGATGATGTGAAAGGTTTGATCCAACCGGGCTCGCGCACTCCGACTCCAGCGCTCCCAAACTTTCACACGGCCAGGGATAGTCATGAGAAAGATTTCGCTCGTTGCTTGGGTATGGGTCATATGGTTTATGGGTTCTATTACCCCGGCCCAGGAGAAAATGACCGGCGGGGTCACCGTGATTGATGGGGCGGGCAAGGAAATCAAGCTGAAATCGTGGAAGCTTTTGGCGGGCACCTGGAACCTGTCCTGGCTGGCTGACAAGGCGGCGCCCCCCGACAAGAAAAAGAAAGAAACCGCGGGGGAAGGGCCGCAAGCCCTCGATTTCCGCGAGGACAAGTCCACCTCCTTCCAGAACGGCATCCGCACCCTGGTGCCCCTGTCGAGTATCCGCACGATCGATTACGACAACGAAAAGAAAACCATGGCGGTCACCTGTGCCGCCGCCGACGGCAAGGATCAGATCTTGACCGGGACGACCAAATATGTCGGCATCAACAAGCTGCTTCTGGAAGGGGAGGTCGATCTGGGCGACCTGGGCGTGGCCACGGTGAAGTTCCAGGGCGGCCATCCGAAAGACGGCATCCGCGGCCTGCGCTTCGCCGACGCCAAACCCGCTGGGGCCACCACGGGAAAAATAGCTGTCCTCGCCCAGGACAAGGAAAAACACCAGGTCGCCGAGCTGGTTCCCCTGTACCGCTCCCTTTCCGGCCAGCTGCAAATCCTGCCCACTCTGTATTTCAAAACCACGGTGAAAATTAACGTGGCCAAAATCCAGAAAATCCGCCACGTCGAAGCGGAAGGCAAGAATCACGTTTCCCATGATTATGAGATCACCTTGCACGACGGCGCCAAGCACACCCTGACCCTCCTGGACCGCAATCCGGACGACCCCAAGACGGCGCCGGTCCTGGTCGGCCTGGTCGGCCGGGTGCCCGCCGGCTACAAGCTGTTTCCGCCCCACACCATCAGCGAGGTGCAGTTCGAGGAAGGGAAGAAGGAGTAAAAAATTAGCCATCATCAATTTGTTCCAATATTCAATTGGCATTGGCAATTGGCAATTCTTTTTCCGCTCCTTCTTCCCTTCCAAAAAATTGCCAATTGCCAATTGCCAATTACCAATTGCCAATTGCCAATTGAAATAAGGGGAAGGATGTGGCACCCGCCTCGGCCAGGCTGACCTTCCTGTGGATATCGCAGGGAGCGCGGGTGCTGGCCGATTGCTGCCTGCGAGTCTTCGTCGTGCTGCACCTGGGCGACGGCCAATTCTGGGGAGGCGGCGAAGCCTGGAACCTGGTCACGGCCGTGGCAATGCTCCCGGCGGTGTTTCTGGCCCCGCTGATCGGCGCCATCAGCAACAGCTTGCCGAAACCGATCGTTTTGAGTGGCTCGGCAGCTTATTGCCTGGGCATGGCAGCGTTGTTTGGCTTGTTCGGAGGTCCCTGGCTGGCGTGCTGGGGGCTTTTGGCGCTGGGGTCGGCGGTTTATGGACCGACCCGTGATGCTCTGTTGCCGGCGGCGGCGGAAGATACGCGTGTTCCCCTTGCACGGGTGAATGGCTGGATCGAAATAGGAGCCAGCACCGCCATCATGGCCGGGTTGTGGCTGGGTCGCGAACTCCATGGTACTTCTTGGGGTTCCTGGGAAGCGGCAGTCGTTATGGCGGGGGCGTTGAATTTACTGGCTGTGCTGACGGCTTGGCCGGTGCGCTTCGCCGGCGACGTCTGCCGGCCGGAAGCGCCGGGGAAAGCGGTAGCCGGTTTCTTCGGCGATGGCCGCCGCCTCTGGGGCGACCGGGAAGCCCGCAGTTGTCTTCTGGCCCTGGCCGCTTTGCGCGGCCTGATCACCGCTTGGTTGTGCGCGGTGCTCGGCGTCACCGTGACCGATCAGGGAACCTCGGCATTTTGGCTGGGAAACCTTCTGGAAAGCGGCGCCTGGGTCCTGAGCGGCGTCGCCCTGGGTTCCTTTCTGGTGAGCTGGCAGGGCCATCCGCGCCGTGTCCTGGGCCTGGTGCCGTATGCGGCGGCGGGGTTGGGAATCGGCCTGATCCTGGTCGCCGCTAGCCCAGCCCCGGGTCCAACGTTGTGGGTCTTTCTCGGCATCATGGGTGGGCTGATTAACGTGCCTTTGGCGGCGACGTATCAGGCCGCCCTTCCTCCGGACGCCCGCGGCACCGGCATGACGGTCCGCTATTGCGCCGACTACCTCGCCATTTTCGCCGTCGCCTTTTTCATGTTCGGCCTTAACCAAGGGGAGATCTTGTCGGCGGCGGGCCAACGATGGCTGATCGCCCTGCTGGCCGTGCTGGCCGCCGGTTGGAGCTGGTGGATTCTTCTCACCCCGGCCATGGAGTTGACGCTGGCCATCCTCATCTGGCCGCTGTACCGGGTTCGCGCCCGCGGGCCGGGACTGGAGCATTTTCCCCCGCGCGGCCCGCTTTTAGTGGTGGCCAATCACAGCTCATGGTTCGATCCGATCTGGGTCGGCAAAGTAGTGCCGCGGCGCATTATCCCGCTCATGACCAGCGTGTTTTACGATCTGCCGCTGCTGCGGCCGCTCATGGTCCTGGCCGGCGTGATCCGCGTGCAGGCCTCGACCTACCGCCGCCAGGCCCCCGAGCTGAAGCAGGCCGTCGCCGCCCTCGACCAGGGCGAATGCGTGGTCATCTTTCCCGAAGGGGCGATGCGCAAGCGCGCAAGCCAACCGCTGCGCCAGTTCGGCCAGGGCGTTGCCCTCATCCTCAAGGAACGTCCGCAGACGCCCGTCATTCTTTGTTGGATCGAGGGAGGCTGGGGCAGTTTCTTCTCTTACTACAACGGCCTGCCGACGAAGAACAAGCGCTTTGATTTCTGGCGGCACATCGACATTGCCATGGAAGCCCCCCGGACCATCGACCTCGCCTTGCTGGACGATCCGCGGGCGGTGCGCAAGCATCTGATGCAAGCCTGTTTAAATGCCCGCCGCCACCTGGGCCTGGAACCCCTGGCCCTCGAACTCACCGCGGAAACGGAAGGCATGGAGGAAGAGGAAAAAATGCCCGATCCGGGCTAGTGGGCCACCAATCGATTGACGGGTTCGTAGTCTCGCCTTCAAGCGGAAAAACCGGCTAAAGCCGGGACTACAAACCCTTCGGAAATTACTCACTTGCCTTGAGAATGGCTTCTGCGGTTTGTTCCGCATTGTCCCAGGTCAAGTATTGGCACCATCGCCGGAAAGCCCTAAAACCACGAATCTTCACGAAATTAACCAAACCCCGAAATCTTCGGGGCCGCCTCCGGCGATAGACTTTCGCCGCGGCGATGAATTGCTCCGCGAAGAGCGGTTTGATCAGGCCCTGGCCCATTATCAGGGACTGCTCGCCCAGACCAAGGGGCCTGGGCCGGGCTTGCTTCTTTTCCGCCTGGGCCTCTGCCAGGAGGGGTTGGGAAACTGGGACCAGGCGTTGGCTTCCTTCCGCGCCGTGGCCAGCCGGCAAACCGGAGCGCCGGCCCAGGCCGCCGTTCTGGCGCAGGCGCGCATCCAGCTGCGCCGCAGCCTCCCTTTCGAAGCCAAAAGCCTTCTTTATCCCGTGTTCTTGCAGGAGCAACGTGCATCGACCACCTATCAGGCCCAAACCCACTATATGCTGGCCCTGGCTCTGGCCCAGGAAACGGCGGTCGAAGAGAGCGCCGGAATTTTTCAGGACGCGGTGGTCGGCCCGGCCCTGGACCGCCGCCTGTTTCAGTATCTGGAGGAACTGGGCGCGCAAGCCGTTCATGGGAGTCAATTGCGCCGCTCTGTCCGAAAGCCTGGTCGAGAGCGAATTATTCGGCCACGACAAGGGGGCCTTCACCGGCGCCGAGGAAAGCCGGCCCGGCCGCTTCGAACGCGCCCAGGGCGGCACGCTCCTTTTGGATGAAATCAGCGAGATGTCCGTCAAGCTGCAGGCCAAGCTGCTGCGCGTCCTGGAAGAGGAAGAGTTCGAGCGCGTGGGCGGGACCCGGACCCTGAAAATGGACGTGCGCATCCTGGCCACCACCAACCGTCCCCTGGAACAGGACAGCGCCCGCGGCCATTTTCGCCAGGATTTGTTTTACCGCCTCAACGCGATTCATTTCCACCTGCCGCCGCTGCGGGCCCGCCGCGAGGAAATCATGCCGTTGGCGAACCATTTCTTCGCCCGCTATCGCCACGAAGCCGGCCAGCCGCTGCGGGCCATCGCCTCCGGGGCGCAGAAGCTGTTGACCGCCTATCACTGGCCGGGCAATGTCCGCCAATTGCGCAATATCCTGCACCGGGCCTGCATCCTGGCCCGCGGCGACGAAATCCAGGCCGCCGACCTGCCTCTCCTGGAGGAAGCGCCGCCGCTCCTTCTCGGCTTCCCCGGCCAAACCATCGCCGCCATGGAGCGGGAAATGATTTTACGCACCTTGCGCGAAATGGCGGGCAACAAAACCGCCACCGCTCAGCGTCTGGGAATCACCACCCGGACCTTGTTGAACAAACTGAATCAATATTTGCGCCAGGAAGCCGCTTGAATCTGGCGACTCTATCTCCAACCAGCTCCAATCGAGGTCAAGTCAGCGCGGCGCCGCTTTGGATGGGGACGCGCGAAAATCCAAAGCGGTGCCGAGCACCGCACTCCATCAAGAGCCGCATCGCCGAGCCCGGCCGAAAAGGCCGGCGGCATGAAATAATTTGACAAGGGAAAAGACCATAATTGTCGGATTCGTTTCATTCCAGCGCCACCTTTGATAGCCTGGAAGGGAGATTGAGTGGCTAAACTTGACAAGTCCGTTCAACCGGGTACTTTGCCCTCATGGCCCGAATCACGCAAACCAAAAAAGAATCGCTGCAATCCGGCGGCCCTCAATATTACCTTCACGGCCTGGCCAAGCACATCCGCGAATTTCTGAGAAAAAGAAAGGAACTTCCCGTTCGCCTCTGGACCCCTTACGGGATGATCGAAACGGATCTCAAAGCCGTTCCGATTACCCGAGGCGATGTCGGCCACGATCGCATTCAAGGCCGGCCTTCCGTGGCTCGGCGCCTTTTCGAATGGTTTGCTCTCAAGGTGGGTGATATCGATTATGTGGATGTTGCCGAAAGCATTGACCACGAACAGTTCTTGGTCATTCGTCCAGAAAAGCTAAAATATTACCGGAAAGCAAGACCGATTTCCCTGTCCGCGGACCTGCATCCTCTGACTCTTGTCAGAGGATATTACAGTCCGTTATGGACCGCGCATTTGCAGGATTGGAGGACGAAGGCACCGGATTCTCAATGGGTGTTGGATCAAATTAGTGCCCTGGTGAAGGAGCACGACGAGCGACCCGGAAGAATTCATGAATCGGATTTGCTGCGCATCAGCGGCGCTCTTGATCGGTTGGGCGTAAAACTAGGTGTTTATAGGACCGAGGATGTGGACTGTCCAAATGCCTCCTTTTGTTTACGGCATTACCCTGTGTACCCCTGTCCGGTGGAGGTTGAAAAATACTCGAGCGGTTTTCAGGCTGCGCACCACCGCAAGCGTGGCCATCATAAAAAGCGGCTAGTCGTTTTATGCATGCAACACGACGAACCGTCGGTTCGGCAAGCCTATGTGGATGTCATCGAGTTACGGGAACTTGAAAGGATTCTGAGGGAGCACGCATGAACGCCGCGATTTCCCAGGCCATGGACTACGCCGTCGCCCCATCCAAGCAAAAGGCTCGAAGGCATTACGGAAGCCATCCGTATTTCACCAAGCGTGCCTGGAATGTCGTCCAGGAGTACATCAAACATTTTTCGGCTCCCGGAGACAGCGTCCTCGATCCGTTTGGCGGTTCCGGAGTCACGGCCGTGGAGTCGCTGGTTCTTCGCCGCCGGGCGCTTTACAACGACATCAGCGGCTGGGCATGTTTCCTGGCCAAGCAAACCGCCGTTGCGCCGGTGGACCTGGGCGAGTTGCGCCTGGCCTTTGCCGATGTGGAGGAGCGGTCGCGGACGTTTCTCGAAAACCTTTGGAAGTCCACAAACACCGAATTGGCGAAACGACCGGTAGAGGATTGGTATCCGCAGAACGAGGCTTTGCCCAAAAACGCGGATGTTGACACCGTGGAGGAACTGTTCACGCCGCGTATGCTTCATGGGCTGGCACGCTTGCGGGCCGTCATAAGCGAAATCGCGGGAAAAAATGTCCGCGACCTTCTGCTCCTGGCCTTTTCGGCAACCTTGGCCCGAATCAACCGCACGTTCCTGTCCACCACCAACCGCCGCGAGAGCCGTGGCGGCAGCGCCATTTTCAGCATCTATCGCTACAAGGTCGCGCGCAAACCCGTCGAGCTGCCTTTGTGGGAGCAGTTCGCCCAACGCTGCCACCGCCTTGTCGAAGCGAAAAAAGAAACCAATCAGTTGATCGGCCCTTTCTATCAAGAGGGCAAAACCGCACAGTTCCGCAAGGGCTCCGCAACGGGGATCGCCGAGTGGATCAAGCCGGGCAGCATCGATTATATTTACCCCGACCCGCCGTATGGCTGACACATCTCGTACCTGGATCTTTCCACCATGTGGGCCGCCTGGCTGGGGTTTCCCATAAGTCCCTCGGATCGAAAGGAAGAGGTGATCGAGGGTGGCCAGCTCCGCAAAACCCGCGACGATTATCTTCACTTGCTCGCCGCGGCCCTCGAACAAATGCAGGAGACCCTGAAAAGCGGTCGCTGGCTGAGCATAGTCTTCGCGCATCGCGACACGACCTTATGGGACAGCCTGGTGAGCGCCTGCCAGAGCGCTGGCCTCGCCTACGTCAACACGGTGGTTCAACCCGTCGGCGTGGTGTGGTCCATGCACAAGAAGAAAAACCCGTTGCGCGTCCTGTCGGGAGAGCTGGTCCTGAACTTCCGCAAGGCGGCCGCGCCGGTGCGGGCCTTTCCCTCAAGCAACAGCGATGCCGTGACAACGGTGCGCGACTGCTGTGAAAAGGAAATCGTCAGCCGGTGCGGCGCCAGCACGGAGGACCTGCATCACGCCGTGGTCCCGTGCCTTCTGGAGAAAGGCCAGCTCGGGGATTTCGCCCGAAAACGCGGCGATTTGACGCCCCTGCTGGAGAAGTTTTTCGAGTTCCACGCCGATAAGGGGAAATGGCATATTCACCTGGAAGAGCCTTTTTCCGCGACCGTTCCGAAGAAAAGCCTGCTTAAATATGCCGTGGTCAGGCTCTTGCAAGAGAGCGCGGAGAGCGGCAATGAGGCCAATGAGTCGCAGCTTTTGGCGTCTGTGCAAAGTTTGCTCGGCATCAAGATCGCCAAGGCGGAACTAAGGGCAGCACTGAAGGAAGTTGGCACCCGCCTGGAGTTGGATCGCTGGTCTTTGCGGGAAAAAGGAGCCAAAGAACAGGTTCTCCTTTTTTGAGGGCCAGAAGTGCCGATTCAAGGAAGGGCGGAAACAACCGTAGTGCCGCCGCAGCTGGGCCCCGACCGCCATGCCCAGGGAGAACTCGGAGGATCTGGTCCAACCCAAGGCCAAGCGGCCCGTTGTGGAAAAACCCTAAGGGGAATCATTGGGGAATTGGTTGCGTCCAGGCAAAGGCCTCGGGTAAGATAAAATCCCAATTGAAGCTAAGCTAATTTGGAGACTTCAGGCGGCAAGAGAGTTCCCCCGAGGCCGGAGGTTGCCATGCTCCGCATGCTGGGCTCGCCCAAGATTCTGTGTGATGGTCTGACGCGGCGGGATTTCCTGCACATCGGCGGCCTGGGGGTTTTCGGGCTGGGCCTGGCCGACTTTTTCCGCTTGCAGCAAGCGCGGGCGGCGGCTCCAAGTTCCTTCGGAAGGGCGAAAGCCTGCATCCTGCTTTTCCCCTACGGTTCCCCGCCGCAGCACGAGACCTTTGATCCCAAGCCGGACGCGCCCGCTGAAATCCAGGGCGAGATGCGGGCCATGGCGACCCGCGTTCCGGGCTTGCGGATTTGCGATCATCTGCCACGCGTCGCCGGCGTAATGGACCGCGTCACGGTGGTTCGTTCGATGACCCATCCGTACCCGGAACATGGCGTGGCCTACGCGGTGAGCGGGATGCCGACCTACACGCCGGCCCTGGAAACCCGGCCGCGCGATCCGGCCCACTGGCCGTTCATCGGCTCGGTGGTGGATTATGTCCAGGAGCGACGGCAGGGAAGCGGGGTACCGCCGGTGCCACGCAACATCGGTTTGCCATGGTTGTTGAACTCGAAGACCGACTTGAACGTCAGCGCCGGGCCGTACGCCGCGTTTCTGGGCCAGGGTTACGATCCGGTGTGGACCGATTTCGACGGCGCGGGTACGCGCATCGCGCCCCGCTATACCGATAATCAGACGCGCGAGTTCCACGATCCGTTCGCCGCTTGTACGGCAGCGGGAAGGTTCCGGCTATCGCCGGTGGGCCGACTCCCCGATGACATTCCGGTCGAGCGGCTGAACTTGCGGCGGAGTTTGCTCAGCCAACTCGACCGCGCCCGCCTTCAGCTGGACGAGCGCAGCCGCGGTTTTGACCGATTCCAGCAGATGGCGTTTGGACTCGTCACCTCCAACCGGATGCGCGATGCCCTGGACATCGCCCGGGAGCCGATGCGGGTGCGCGAAAGCTATGGCCTGACGCTGTTCGGTCAGGCCTGCCTGGCGGCGCGCCGCCTGGTCGAGGCGGGCAGCAAGTTCCTCACGGTGTTCTGGGACGGCTACGGCCAGTTCTCCGGCTGCGCCTGGGACACGCACGCCAATCATTATCCACGGCTGCGCGAGTACCTGTTGCCGGGCTTCGACCGGGCCTATTCCGGCTTGCTTCTGGACCTGGAAGCGCGCGGCCTGCTCGACGAAACTCTGGTGCTGTGGATGAGCGAGCATGGCCGCACGCCGCGGATCGACTCACGGCCGCGCGGCGCCGGCCGCCACCACTGGTCGCGCGCCTATGCCATCGCCCTGGCCGGCGGCGGCGTTCCCGGCGGCAAAATCGTCGGCAGCACCGACCGCCAGGGCGGCGACGTTCACGACACCCCCATCTCCCCCAAGGACATCCTCGCCACCACCTTCCACCTCCTCGGCATCGACCCGCACACGACCGTTACCGATCCGCAAGGGCGGCCCTTACCTATCGCGGGGGAGGGACAGGTGCGACCGGAACTGCTGGCCTGATCGCCGCGCAGGTGCCCCGGCGAGCGTCGAGGCGTCAGCCGGTCGTGGCCGAGCTGCACGGGAGGGGGCACAGGTGGACCCCGCCATTTTTTCTCGTTGCCGCGTGCTGGACACCTGGTAAATTACAAAAGACATGGTCACGAAAGCGAAAAAGAAGCGAAAGTCACCTCCATGGCGCATCTCCGGTGGGGCCATCCGCCAATTGGCCCGTGAAATCGCCGACCGGTTTCAGCCGGACCGCATCATCCTGTTTGGTTCCTACGCTTACGGCAAACCGCATCGGGATAGTGACGTCGATTTGCTGGTGGTGATGCCGGCGAAAAACGAAATCACCCAAGCTTGCCGGATTCTTTGTGCCCTGGATTATGATTTTGCCTTGGATTTAATTGTTCGCACGCCGGACAATCTACAATGGCGCCTGAAGGAAGGGGATTGGTTTTTACGGGAAATTGTCGGCCAGGGAAAAGTTCTTTATGAAAAAACTAACCGCAGAGTGGGTGCGCAAAGCGGACGCCGACCTGCGCGCCGCTAAAAAATTGCTCGCCGCAAAACCTCCAATTTCCGATGCCGCCAGTTTTCATTGTCAGCAGCTGGTGGAGAAATATTTCAAGGCGTTATTGCAAGAGGCAGGTTTACCGATTCCCAAAATCCACAACCTGGCAAAATTGCTTAGACATCTTCCCGATCCCAGTTCCCTGAAGATTTACCAAAAAAGTCTAAAAAAACTCAGTCCCTACGCCGTCGATTATCGTTATCCTGGGATTTATGCCTCCGTCCGCGAAGCCCGGTCCGCCTTACGCTGGGCGGAGGAAATCCGTTTGCAGGTTCGCGCCTTGCTCCACATTCGTTCGCGGAAACCGTCGAGCGGCGCAAAATCACGAAATAAGAAGGTGCCCTGATGAGAATCATTCGTTGGTTGGCTGCCGTGGCCATTCCCGGTTTTTTCTGCCTGACATCGGCTAGGGCGGACCCGCCGGCGTTCACCAAGAAAACCTTCGTCTTCAAGACGGTGGCTAAGGTCCCAATCCACGCCGATGTGCATCGCGCCGCGGATGGCGCGGTCCGGCCAGTGGTGGTATGGCTGCACGGCGGGGCGTTGATCATGGGCAGCCGGACCGGCGTTCCCAAAAACCTCCTCGAGCTTTGCCGCAAGGAAAGCTACGCCCTGGTGTCGTTCGATTATCGCCTGGCGCCGGAAACAAAATTGCCCGGCATTATCGACGACATCAAGGACGCCTTCGCCTGGCTGCGCAAGCAAAGCCCAAAGCTATGCCTTGATGCGGAGCGCGTGGTGGTGGCCGGCGGGTCGGCGGGCGGCTACCTGACCATGATGACGGGGATTTGCGTCACGCCCCGGCCCCCCGCCCTGGTCGCCTACTGGGGCTACGGCGACGTGGACGGCGACTGGTACACCAAGCCTTCCGAACACTATCGCAAGGCGCCCCTGATCAGCAAGGAAACCGCCACCAAGGCCGTGGGCCGGGGCGTGCCCACCGGCACCGGCGGCGGCGCCCCCGAGCAAAAAATCCGCGGCCAATATTACCTGTATCTGCGCCAGAACGGCCTGTGGACCAAGGAAGTCACGGGCTTCGACCCCGCCACGCAGCGCGCGCAACTGGATCCCTACTGTCCGGTCCGCAACATCACCAAGGCTTATCCGCCGATCGTGATGATTCACGGCACCAAGGACACCGACGTGCCCCATGAATTATCGGCGAACATGGCGAAAGAGCTAACCAAACATCAGGTGCCGCACGAGCTGATCACCGTGGAAGGCGGGGGTCATGGCCTGGGCGGCGGCGACCCCAAACGCATCGCCGAGGCTCATGCCAAGGCCCTGGAATTCATCCGCAAACACCTACAAGGTCCGCGGCCGTAACGGGTTTTTCGATCCCTCTATGGTCGGCGAGCAAATCTTTACCTGGTTCCCAAACTCTGTTTGGGAACCACCAGTCTGCGAAACTCCGTTTCGCTTCCCAGCCGATAGGCCAGTGTCAGGGAGCGAAACAGAGTTTCGCGGACCGGCGTTCCCAAACAGAGTTTGGGAATGAGGAAAGGTCCGCGGGAATGAACGGGCCCATTTCCAGTCCCGGAGAAAATCCTGATTGTTTTTCCCGCTGTTCCCCATACACTTCGGAGAAGGTACTCCCAATCCAGCCTCCACGGAAACCATGGCGGAAACTCTTTATCAACATCTCACCTGTCGCCAGGAAAACGGCATCCTGGTCATCACCCTGACCGTGGCCCAGATTCAGGGGGATGATCTGGCGGATATTTTGCGCAAGGAGTTTCTCGAAGCTTTGGCCCAGGCGCAAACCAACAAACTGGTGCTGGATTTTCGCCACGTCAAGTTCCTCACCAGCACGGCCTTCCGCCCGCTGTTGAGCCTGCACCGCAAGCTGCAGGAGATCAAGGGCCGCATGGTCTTCTGCAATCTGGCCGACGAGTTGGCCGAGGTTTTTATCGTGACCCGGCTCATCAGCACCACGCGGTCGTTCACCGCCCCCTTCGAATTGGCCACCGACCTGGCCGACGCCCTGGCCCGGTTGCAGCACCATACCCGCCGCATGCAACAGGGCGTCCTCGTCTTGACGTTGCTCGAAAACAAGCTGCGCGGCGACGACCTGGCCGAATCGCTGACCCAGGCCCTGCTGGCCAGTGTCGGCGAAGTCCAGGCCAAGAAGGTGGTGCTGGATTTGGCCCAGGTCGAAGTCATCTCCACGCCGTGCATCCGCTCGCTGGTGGCCCTGCGCAAGCACCTGTACGACCAGAACGGCCGGCTTCTCTTGTGTAATCTGCACCCCATGGTGGAAGAGATCTTGAGGGCCATGCGGCTGATCGCCGCCAACGGCGCCGCCCCGGGGCCGCTGGAAACCGTGCGCGATTTGCCCGCCGCCCTGGCGGCTTTGAGGTCTTGATAGGGGACGAAGAGAGGGGATCTCCGGCAAAAGAAGAGAAAGAGTAAGATGAAGATGATGATTTGGAAGAGGATTAG
>CAZFGM010000093.1:0-15422 GCA_964518515.1 uncultured Alcaligenaceae bacterium
ATCCGGAAATAACACGAGCGGCGGGGTTTTTCCCCGCCGTGCAGGCCCGCCGGGATTAACCCGGCGGCTCGTCCGCCCAACTTGCCGACCATCAATCCTTTTTCCGCGGATCGTCGGCGGCATTGACGTAATGAATGTCAAACGGCCCGACCCCATGGATTTGAATGATGGTTTCGCCCTTGGCCCAGGCGAAGTGGCGCATGCCCTTGGGCATGCGCATGTAGGAACCGGCGGGCAATTCCTCCGAGGCGTCCGGGTCGAACTTCTCGCCGCGGCCCACCATGAGCTTGCCTTTCAAGACCGTGACGTTTTCATCCACCGGATGCCAGTGCGGCGGCACCTTGTAGCCGTCCGGAATCTTGGCCCGGATCGTGTACGAAACGCCTGCTTTGGTCGGATCGCCCGCCAGGACGGCAATCTGGGCCCCCTTCGGCAGCGCCGGCGGCGCCGGGCCCCACTTCACTGCCGCCGGCCGCACCACGACATGATCCTTGTCATGCCCGGATTTTTTGTCGTCGTCCGCCTGGACCCAGCACAACCAGGTCAAGGACGCCAGAAATCCCGCGGACAAGAGGATGAAATTCTTCATGATCCAATTCCTTTCAAAAAATGTTGCGTGAACTGCCAAAAGCTTCCGCTGCTTCGGGCTCGCGGCCTGGACTTTCGCTCATGGGCACACACCTTGGCTATCGTTGGCCTCTACCAATGGCGATTGTCACTTTTGTTGATCGGTAAGGCAAGTGCCTTCTTCCGGACTTTCGTCCGTTCGCCTTTCGTCCATTCTTCGGTTCGTCCGTGACAATGATTTCAAGAGTCGGAAAGGAAGGCGCCAGGTTCGACGTGAAAGTAACGGGCGAGTTTGGCGATTTGCGTGCGGTTGAGCTTGCGTTTGCCGGCCAGCACTTCGGAGATGGTCGATTCGGCGATGCCGGCGCCGGTTGCCGCCCCTGCCTGCGTGACGCCCTTCTGCTCGATCAGGAAACGGAGCAGGTCCGCGTCACCGACCGGCCGCATCGGGACCGCCTCGGTCTCGTAGGCCTCGACAAGGTCGCCCAACACGTCAAGATAATCCTGTTCCGGGGTCGTGAGTTGGGGGCGATCGAGGAGCGCATCAATGACGGCAACGGCCGCGTCCAGGTCGGCGTCGGTGCGCAACGGACGCAGCGGGAACTGGGGCGGTTCCGCTCGGCCTAGTGGAACTGCTTCGGGCTCGTGGCCTGGACTTTCGCTCATGGGCACACACCTTGGCAATTGCCTCCGTCAATAGCGATTGTCACTTTTGTCGATCGGTAAGGCAAGTGCCTTCTTTCCCTCGGTGAACTTTTGACTTGTCCCTTTTCGTGACCAATACTTTTACACCTTGCGCAAATTGGGCGGACCGCGAGCACTTTTGTTCTGGAAGGAGAATCACGTGGCGAACACTCCAAGGCGGTTTTCGGTTGTGGCAAGCGTGGTTTGTTTCTTGTTCGTGGCAGGCAACACTCCGGCCGAAGAAAAACCAACGGCGCCTCTGCATCTGGTTCCAGGCGATGCCGCCGGATTTGTCCACATTCGTCCGGCCGATCTGTGGACCAAGGAGGCCTTCGCCGACCTGCGGCACCTGCTGGCCAAGGCGGGGCCGAAAGCCTGGCAATGGTTCGAGAACAAATATGTTCCCGCGCCGAGCACCGTGGACCGCGTGACGCTTATTTATCTCAACTGGCAAAGTCTGGACACGCCGATGTTTTCCGGCGATCCGGATGCCGTGTCGCCCCTCGTGGTCGTGACCACTTCCAAACCTTTTGACCGAAATAGTCTGCAGAAGGCCTTGGGGCCAGACGCGCGCCTCAAGAAACACAAGGGCCAGAGTTATTACGGCGTCGAAAGCACCTGGACCGCGTTCCAGTTTCTCGACGACCGCACCTTTATTCTTGGCTCGGAAGAAGCCCTGTTGCAGTGGTTGAACCGGTCCGGGAAAAACCCAGGTCCGTTGCAAGCCGCCTTGCGCGCGGCGAGCGGCAACCATCAGGTGGTGGTCGGCCTCAATCCGGCGGCCTGGCCGAAAGAACCGTTTGGCCCCTTCCGGCCCGTGAACAAAACCTTTACCAGTGTTTCCAAGACCATAGGCGTGGCCCCGCCCGCCAAGGACGCTGCGCCTCCGCCCAAGGCCCCGGCAAATCCGCCGGCCCAGAAACCCGGTCTATGGTCTACCTTTATGCAGCCTTTACTGAAGGCACGTTGCGTGACGTTCACCTTCAATCTCGACCAGAAACTGCATGCCAAGGTGAAACTCGATTTCGCCGGTGAAGACCAGGCGGCCGGCGGCGTGAAATCCGTGCGCGCCGGCCTGGACGCCTTCGGGGAATCGTTGGTCGGGAGCATCGACGAATTGGAACGCGAGCTGCGCGAGGGAAAGAGATTTTTTGGCACTTTCACGAATAAGAAACCACAGCAGCCGGCAGCGTTCCCCAAGGACCTGGATCAGGCCACGGCAGATCTCGCCATCCTGCTGCAGCTGGGCTGGCACCGCAGTCTGCAAGAACAAGTGAAAACGCTGGCGGTCGAGCAACAGGGCAAGAGTGTGAAGCTCGAGGCGAGCATCCCCATGAACGTAAGCACTTGGATCTTCGCCGTCATGGCCCTGGGCACCAATGCCAATAAAACCTTCACTTCGGTCAGCAACACCATCGGAACCCTCGATATTCCCGAGTCCCGCGAGGATCTTAAAAAGCTGGCCAGGGCGCTGGACGAGTACCACCAGAAACACGGCCGTTTTCCGGCAGCGGCCCGCTACGATCGGCAGGGCCAGCCCCTTTTAAGCTGGCGTGTCGAGCTCTTGTCTTTCCTTGGGGAGAACGAGCTCTATCGCCGGTTCAAACTGGACGAGCCTTGGGATAGCGCCCACAACAAAAAGTTGCTCAAGAAGATGCCCAAGGTCTTTCAGGGCTGGAGCCGGGAATCGTGGAAGACGCCTTTTCAAGTGTTCGCCGGCCCGGGCACGGCGTTCGAAGGCAAGCAGGGTCTTCGCCGCGCGGATATCAAGGACGATCCGGCCCAAACGATCCTGGTGGTGAAAACCGCGGAGGAGTTTGCCGTGGCCTGGACCAAGCCGGCCGACTTGCCCTACGCGGCCGACCAGCCTCTGCCCCAATTCCAGTCCACCTATGATGCTGGCTTCCTGGCCGTGTTCGCCGACGCCTCGGTTCGCGCGATCGACCGGGACATCGACGCCAAGACCCTGCGTGCCCTGATCACCCGCAATGGCGGCGAGCGCCTTCAGGAAGATTCCCCGGGGCGTTTCAAGCTGGGGGCCGGGTTGGCCCCGGTGCTGCCGCGCGGTATGCGCGCGGTCGCCGTGCGGGTCAAGAAGGATAACATCGCCGCGGCCTTTGCCTCTTTGCCGAATTCGCGAGTGGATCTAATCGCGACAGTTAGGAGGGAGGAGCGCGGTGGCTTCTCAAGGGTTCTGCTCGAAAACGTGCTGGTCCTGGCCGCCGATAGCGAAATCCGTGAGGAGACCATTGTGGTAACGCTGGCCCTGATCCCCGAGGATGCTGCCAAGGTTGCCCTGGCCCAGACAGTGGGCTCATTGTCATTGAGTCTGGCGTTGCGGCCGCCTCGGGATGAAAGTGGAAAAGTTAACGGCCGTGACAAGGAGAAAAAATAGGATTCGTTCAACGGTCAATCAGGAAGGCGTCCCGGGGTTCCAGGACGCCTTCTCATTTTTTCCGGGATTATTTTAAGCGGACACTTTCCGGGGCGTGAGCAACGAATTGGGCATGGACCAGTTCGTAGTAACCAGTTCGTAGATATCCCGCGACATGGGTCTCGAAGACTCGACCCACCGACTGACCTTCGATTTGAGTTGGTTGGAGATAAGAATCCCCTGAAAAAACATCCGGAAGCGTGCAAGTCCCAGGGGGGCTAGGAACTCACGCCGCTTCCGGAAGGTTCGGCGCAACTCAAGGGGCAATAAATCAGCGTGGCCGAGGGGCCACGTTGCTTCCCTGCCTGCATCCAATTGACGGTCTACCCTGATGGGTGCCAGACCTGGGTTGCCTTGAAGTCCTAAAACCTCAAGAAACAACCGAGAAAACCCGCACTTGAAATAGAGATAGGGTTGGTTGAGGTTTTACCCCTCAACCTCATCCGTATCTTACGATTCGGGAGGAAGGGGTGTCAAGGCAGAAGCGGGAAATTTTAGCGAAAATATTTTCGCATCGGGTTATCGCCGAAGCGGGTACCGTTCGTCGAAAAGGATCTGCAGCGCGGAGTCCCTTCAGTCAAACGCGCTCAACAACGCCAAGGACGAGCTTGGTTCAGAACCCGTCCCCAACTATTCGAACCCCCGCTCTATCCCCATGTTGCCAAAAGGGCAAGGCACTTATGAAATGGACATCTAGCGGCATCGCAAACCCCAAAAACAAGGGAAGCCATCGGCCTTTTTTTTTCTTGGAGAAAGGCATCCTGTAATCGGGGGCTGACGCCCCGGTTCGCCTGGGGAAAGAGGAAACCATGCCCGGACGTGCGGGGTTGCTGGCCCTTTGTGGACTTTTCGTGCTGCCCCGCTTCGCCGCGGCGGCGGACCGGCAACCGCTGGACGTGCCGATGTGGACGATGCTGCCTTTCGTCGGCCTGCTCCTGGCTATCGCGGTATTGCCGATTGCGGCCAGTCATTTCTGGCACAGTAATCTGAAGAAAGGCATGGTGGCCTTTGTTTTTGCCGCGCCGGTGGCCGCCTACCTGGGCCTGGTTTGGGAGGACAAGGGCCTGGAAGCCCTGGAACAAGGCGTCCTGGAATACGTCGATTTCATCATGCTTCTGGCCGCGCTGTACACCGTGGCCGGCGGCATTCTGGTAGAGGCCAACTTCCGGCCGACGCCCCTGACCAATGCCGGGTTTCTGGCCGCCGGCGCTGTCCTCGCCAACTTGATCGGCACCACGGGGGCCAGTATGGTCCTCATACGCCCCGTGCTCCGGCTCAACCAGGCCAGGCGGAAAGTCTATCACGTGCCGATTTTCTTTATTTTCATGGTCAGCAATGTCGGCGGCTTGTTGACTCCGCTGGGCGATCCCCCCTTATTTCTGGGATTTTTGCGTGGGGTGGATTTCTTCTGGACGCTTCGCCTGTGGCCGCAATGGCTGCTGGCCAACGGCCTGATCTTGGCGGCCTTTCTGCTGGTGGATACCGTGGCCTATCTGGGCGAACCCGCCTCTCCGGATCGTGGGGCCGGCCCGGGCCGGGCTTTGGGACTACGCGGCCTGGTCAACCTGATTTTTTTAGCGGGAATTCTTGGCGCGGTCCTGTTCCAAGCGCGTACCATCAGCGAGCCGGTTTCGCAGTGGTTGCGGCGCTTCTGGCCGGGCATCGACCTCCATGTTGAGCGGCCTTGGGGCAGCCTGCTCATGGCGGGCTTAGCGCTGGGATCGCTGCTGTGCACTCCCCGCGGCGTGCGCAAGGAAAACGGCTTCACCTGGGAAGCAATCATCGAGGTGGCGGTCCTGTTCGCGGGCATTTTCGTCACCATGGTGCCCGCCGTGGATTTCCTTTCTTTCAACCGCAACGCTTTCCCGCTGACCGAGCCATGGCAATTCTTCTGGTTGACCGGCAGCCTTTCCTCCTTTTTGGACAATGCCCCGACGTATGTAACCTTTGCCTCGCTTGCCGCGGGAAAACCGACCTTTGAAGTGCTGTCGGCCAATCCGCTGCCGCTGCTCGAGGCCATCAGTTGCGGCGCTGTCTTCATGGGCGCCATGACCTACATCGGCAACGGCCCCAACTTCATGGTCAAGGCCATCGCCGAAGGCAACGGCTTCTCAATGCCCTCGTTCTTCGGCTACATGGTGCATTCGTGTTTGATTCTGCTGCCTATTTTTGGCCTGGTTTGCTATGTGTTTTTCGTGCCATGATCTCCACGTTCGGTCATGCGTCAGCCAGGCTGAACGTTGCGTCCTTAGGACGCAAGCACAAAATTGCCGAAAATGTTCGCGATCACCCACCCGGCGACACCGAGTACGGCGACACCGATGAGATAGCGTCGGAGGTGCTCTGGGGTCGCTGGTTGGCCCTCGGCTGTCTGGGCGTGGCCGCCGCGGAACTCAAGCCACCGGGCAAGCATCATTCCTGCAAGGACACCGATGAAGGCAAAATCCGGTCCAGTCAGCCATCCATTTCCCGTCTTGATGATCAAGTAGCCGAACAGTGCCAAGAGCACGGGCCCGATCATCATCCAAACCAATCGTGCCAGAATATCGCCCAGTGAAGCTGAATCTTTGTCTTGCATGGGTTCTCCTTTCTCGTCACTCTTTGGAATCGAAACGGCGCTTCGAGGTGAGAATCTTCCCGAAGCAAAGGGCGACCATACTGATGAACAAGTCCCCTTACGGCCGATGCCCTTGTTCTCCTTCCTCCGTAACTTACGCGGAAACCTGGCAACGCTCCGGGCCAATTTTGGACAACAGCTCGGTCAAGTCGCTCTCCACCACGACAGTGGCGACGGCTTGCACTTGGGAGGTCTTCGGTCGGAACGCGACGGAAGTTCCGGCGGCCCTGAGCAGGCAAACGTCGTTGTCGCCGTCTCCGACCGCCAGCACCTGGTCGGTGCTGAGGCCCATCTTCTCCACCAGGTGGAGCATGGCGTTCATCTTGCAGTGAGTGTGATGAGGACAGCCGTTGGGGTGAGCCATCGCCGGGGAAAGCGTGACCTCTCCTGTTGCTTTCCCCCGGCGGAACTTCATGAGGTGGGCCACGCTGAAATCTGCGAAGACACGCCTTCGTACAATTTCAGCAGCAAGGCGAAATCCGTCCGTTACAATGCCAACGCGGTAACCGGCTTTGCGCAGGCTTACCACCGTCTCGACCGCTCCCGTCATCAAGGGCATGGAGCGGGCCGTCTCCTCGAAAACCTCCTTGGCGATGCCGCGGAACAGAGCTCCAATTCGGCGTGTTCGTTCGTCCGCTGGAATCGCGCTATTGTCGAGATACTCTGCCAACTCCGCGGTGCGGTTGGTTCGCCGCGCGAGGCTCACAATGAATCGGCCGGCCAGTAACGTCCCATCCATGTCGAATAGCGCGAGCCTTTCGGCATGCCCAACCTTCTGCAGCACGATGGACAATTCCGACTGCATTCGTCGTTCAACTTCGGATACCTCGCGAATGTGACTCAGCTGAAGCCGGCCATAGCGGGCGGCGCGTTCGAGCAACGTGCGGACAACTTGTACCGCCATGTCGCCGAGGACTTCCAGCGGGTGGCTGTCATGCTCAAGGTGGCCGATGTCCACTTCCGCCAGCCGGGCGCCGGCGGCGGCGGCGTCCAAGAGCAGGCCAACGTCCACCCCGTAGTCGTCTTCAAAACGGAGGCGGCGCAGCAGCGATCGGCGTACAGCGATGATCCCGCCGAGCGGCTGTTCGAAGTGCGCCAACTCCGGGAAGAACACGCGCAGCAGCGGCCGCGCGGTCAGCGTCGTTACGCGACCGGCAGTCCGGGAAAACTTGGCCTTTACGAAGTCCGCCTTCCCCTCAACGACAGGTTGGGTCATGGCGGCAACCAGGTCTTCACGGAGGTCGCGAAGATCACCATCGAGGTAGAGCAGCACTTCGTTGCTGGCTGCCCACATGCCGTCCTCCATCGACGCCCCCTTGCCCAAAAGCGTGCTGGTGACAACAGTCGCACCGGCAGCGTGGGCTAGTTCAGGAGTTCCATCAATTGAGCCATCGTCCACGACGATGACCTGGCTGACCCTTGGATCCCGGCGAGCGAACTCGACCACCGGAACGATGGTTTCTGATTCGTTCAAAACGGGGATAATGACGGAGATCATCAGATTCTCCTTTCCCTGAGAAGGCTTGAAGACTTCGAGCATCGGCAAAACTTCACGGTTTTCCTCCTTCCTGGCTAACGTTAGCGAGCCAGAAAAGAAATTCTCGGACTGAAGGCGGACCATCGAGATGATAATGGGCGGACGTTTCGCCAGGTTCGCCGACCTTCACCGTGATTCCATCACCGAGCGCGTGGAATGCGTCTTCATCGGTCTGGTCATCTCCCAGGTAGAGCGTCAACGTGCTTTGCTTCCTGAGCTGACGGGCTATCCAGCACATGGCTGACCCTTTGTGCCAATCGACCTGTGGGCGCACGTCGAGAATTCTGTTCCTCAGGCTGATACGGAAACATTCCGGGGCGACGGCAGTCGCCGCCTGGACATGACGGAAAACTTCCTCCATTTCCGCGGGTGCTAGCTGCCGACAATGCACGCTGAGGGTTAGAGATTTGTTCTCCACCACCGCCCTGGTGACGTGCGCCAAACCCTTCGCGAGGGCGGAAGCTAGCCAACCTAGTGGTCTCTGCATCTTGACCGCAGTCGGTTCCATGAAACAAAGCCCCCGGCCGCAAATCTCCAGGCCGTGGTTTCCCGCGTAGATTACGCCGTCAACGCCGACCAAAGTCCGCACATCCTGGAGGCTTCGTTCGCTGACGATAGCCACCGAGGTTCTTGGTCGTGCCACCATTCTTTTCACACGCTTTCGTGATTCGCCACCCAGTTTTGCCTTGGACGGGTCATCCACGATGGGCATGAGCGTACCATCACAATCCAGACCCACCAACAGGTGCGAGGCGGCTGTAACCCGTTCTCGAATCAGGGAGAGATTCTCGAAGACTGGTCGGCTCATGCGACTGCCTCCTATCGGAAAAGTCGAAGCTGCGACGCTCCACGTCGGGCATGACCAGCGCCTTGTTGGTGGACAGGGCGCGGCCTGCGGCACCTCTCAATCGACTCCGGTAACGTTGGAAGGAACGGATGGGACGGCCGCGCATTCCCGACGTTGCAAGAACGCCAGCAGCAGCAGCGAACCAAGGAATGCACTTAGAGCCGAACCAGTCAGAGTGCCAATCTTGCCGGCGTTGAGCAGTTCCCCGTCAAGGG
Organism: uncultured Alcaligenaceae bacterium; assembly: GCA_964518515.1. Classification (GTDB taxonomy): domain Bacteria; phylum Planctomycetota; class Planctomycetia; order Gemmatales; family Gemmataceae; genus CAZFGM01. The sequence goes on from CAZFGM010000093.1 coordinate 8,902, forward strand.
CGAGGCCGGCAATGAACAAGGACATCGTGAAGCCGATGCCGGCAAGGCAACCGGCCCCCCACATCACTTTCCAATTCACCCCGGTTGGAAGACGCGCCAATCCCACCGTCACCGCGAGCCAGCTGAACGCGAGAATCCCCAACGGCTTACCCAAAACCAGCCCGGCCGCCACTGCCCAGGAAACAGGATGGCCGAGGGCGGCCAGCTCAACGCTGACGCCGGCGTTGGCGAGGGCAAAGATCGGCATGATCGCAAAGGCCACCCACGGGTGCAGTCTCGTTTCGAGCCGCTCAAGCGGCGAGACCGCTTCGCGGGCCGCGTTTTGCAGTTGGCCGAGCATGGGCTTGTGGTGGTGCTCGACCTGACCGTCCTGCTCGCCCTTGAGGCGACGCCAACTGTCCCCCACCACCTCGCGAAGTGCCCGGTCACCTACCCAGGCGCTGGCGGGTGTCAGAAGGCCCAACATCACTCCCGCCACGGTCGGGTGAACGCCGGACTTGAGGAACGCAAACCAGATGGCCGCCCCAATAATCACATAAACGGGCACGCGGCGAACGCCGCTGCGGTTGCAAAAGAAGGTCAGGGCAAACCCCAAGGCGGCCAGCCCGAGGAATTCAAGCGCGATGTTCGTTGAGTAGAAAAGAGCGATCACGAGTACGGCGCCGATGTCGTCGGCAATGGCCAGCGACAAAAGCAGGATCTTCAGGCCAAGCGGCACGCGCGGGCCGAGCAGGGCAAGGAAGCCGACGACAAACGCGATGTCGGTCGCCATCGGAATTCCCCAGCCCGGTTCGCCCGGTTGCCCTTTCTGAAGAAGCAAGTAGATGGCTGCGGGGGCAACCATGCCGCCGAGGGCGGCCATGACGGGAAGCGCCGCTTTCTTCGGATCGCGCAGCTCGCCGGCGACCAGTTCGCGCTTGATCTCCAGCCCAACCACGAAGAAAAAGATCGTCATCAGGCCGTCGTTGACCCACAGGAGCAAGGGTTTGCTCAACGCAAAGTTCCCGACGACGATGCTTAGCCGCGTTTGCCACACCTCCGCAAAACCCGCCGCCCAGGGAGAGTTTGCCAGGACCAGGGCCGCCACGGTGCAGATAAGCAGAACGATGCCGCTAGCCGACTCCACTTGCAGGAATCGAACGAAGGGCCGTAGCCAGCGCTCGAGGGGCGATTCGGAAAGGCGGCGCGGCACAGCAGAAACCCTGCTCAGTGGTTGGAGCCCAGGACCATGCATGGGAAGACCTTTGGTATTCGCCAACAAGCGAAGACCCTTCGACTACCTTGAGGAAGAGCGGTTTGTCAGCGGAAATAGGCGCAACGCGGGCGCAGAAAGGTAAAGCAGGGTTCACCAGCCGCCGCTGGTCGTGACGAAAAGCTTTAAGTAGAGGGAATGTTCCCAGACAGGGTTTTCAACCTGCGATTGGAAGAGTGGCAGATTAGAGGATTCTCGAAGCGGTTTTATCATACTTCATCAAAAGTAATTGTAACCAAAAGGGGCGAACAGGAAAGGGCATTTTCCACTTCTCACTGCGGCCCTGCGGCCATTGCAGGTCGTGATCACGCTGGTTACGCCATTGGCCTTGCCATGATCTTCCATTCCACAGGCGCGGCCGCGCCCCTGCGGGGTCGGGGCCAATGTCGCTTGACGATTTTCACAAAAGGGACACGCGGGCCGCTTGTCGCTACGCCAGACCAGGCCATAAACTATCCTCACGCTTTCAAAACCTGGTGGAGAGTCGAATCCCATGCAACTGTGCAAGGTCCAACTGGAAACCGGCGACATCCGCATTGGCGTGGTCAGCGAAGGCCACGTGCGCTTTCTGGAATCCGTGCTGGGCACAAGTACCCTCAGTGATATCTTGCACTCCGATCACCCCGAGGCCCTGGCGCGCGACCTGATCGATGAAGAATCGCGCAGTCTGGCCCTCAAGGACCTGGACCTTTTGGCCCCGATCGATCGGCAAGAGGTGTGGGCGGCGGGGGTGACCTACAAGCGCAGCCAGGAAGCGCGCGAGCGCGAGTCGGTGGGGGCCGCCCGCTTCTACGACTTGGTGTACAGTGCCGCCCGGCCGGAGCTGTTCTTCAAGGCCAACCCGCAGCGCGTGTCCGGCCCCGGCGACCGCGTGCACATCCGCCGCGATAGCCGTTGGAGCGTCCCGGAGCCGGAGCTGGCCCTGGTGCTGTCCCCCCGCCTCAAGCTGGTCGGTTACACCATCGGCAACGACATGAGCGCCCGCGACATCGAGGGGGAAAATCCGCTCTATCTCCCGCAGGCCAAGGTGTACGACCATTGCTGCGCCCTCGGGCCGGTCATCACGCTGGCCGAAAGCATGCCGGCCTTGCCGCAGGTGACCATTCGCCTGCACATCAACCGCGGCGGCGCCAGCGTCTTTGAAGGCGCCACCAACCTCGCTCAGATGGCTCGTCCTCTCGACGACCTGATCGGCTGGCTGGGCAAGGAAGCCAGCTTTCCTCATGGCGCCATTCTGCTGACCGGCACCGGCATTGTGCCGCCGGACGATTTCACCCTGGCCGTCGGCGACCTGATTCACATCGACATTAGCGGCATCGGCCGCCTGACCAATCATGTGGAACACCGGGGCTAACATGGGCTAACCCGGGCTAACCCTGGCATGGTCTTTTTTTGCTGGCCTAGCCCGGCCTAGATAGCCCTCTGCCTGCCGCATACAATTCCCCAAAGGCCCGCGTCGCGCCCGGCTGTTCCAAGTGTACCGGCTGGGGGATCCGGTTCCGTTCAACGGCCCGCTATCCCGCCGCTGGTCAAGCACGGCCGGAAGTCCCTTGCCCCTTTGCCGCGGTGGGATAGCGGGCTAGCGTTAGGGCTGGGACGGTGCCGTGGAGGAAGCCGTGCAGAAACTGCGGCACCATTAACCAGGGTTCGCGGTGGTCGCGGGATTGTCCCGCTACCCCGTTTGCCGAGTACCGCGATCCAATATCTTCCAAACTCTCGGCTGTTCCGAAGCGGCCCGGCTAGCCGCCCTCGGAGACGCTCGCGGATGGGCTGTCTCGCGCTGTGAGGCGCAACCCGGCTCCAGCTTGCCGCCCGAACGAGCGGATGGAGCTGACCGGCGCGCGCCATTCTGCGTTTGCCAGCTACAAGCGCTGCAGCGCGCGCTGGCAGCTCATTCGCGGCTGTTCGGCCTCATGAGTCCAGCCATGGCAGACGTCCTCAAACACGAGTTGGCTCGGCTGAAGACGTGGCAAGCGCGGGCTTTGGTGCCTGTCGGCGCGTTGTTGCTTTTGGCTTGCGTTCAGCAAGCAATTGTTCTGCTCGGTTACCGGGCCGAATGGATACTCCGAATTGTGTCATGGATTGTGGTTCTGCCTACAGTTGTTCTTTGGTTGATTACGATTTGGTTCGTTTTTCGGACGGGTCAAACGGCGTTTGGAACTGGCTCTGGAATCGTTTATTTGTTGCTCGCGGTGGTGTTGTTTTTGTGGCCTGAATTGTTCGTGATACGCCGCGCCAACATGGGGATTGATTTCCCACTTTTTGACGTGGTGTTGTTTTTGTGGCCTGGATTGTTTGTGATACCCCACATGATTCAGTTGGACATCAAACGACTGCACGGCGTTGGGCTGGATGGCGACGTTCTCGCGGGAACAGGGCCGATCCAGCCGTTGCAGCCGACCGCGGCCCCAATAGTGGTTTCAACCGCCATTCAGTCATTGCAGGGCCGCAGTGGCTGAACTTTGTCATTCGGCGGCTTGAAAACGCTCGGAGAATATTCCGATGTCCGAAACTCGGCTGGATGATTCTCGCCATCGGGCTAGCCACAATCGACATCAATAGAGAAACGAATCGGCAGTCCCAAACGTGAACTGGCGTTTTACCAGCTATTTCGATCTGTCTTTGGAAAAAGGCAAACCATGACAAGTGTTCCTCTGGCTGTGCAGTTAATCGCGGCGCTGGGCCTCGGCAATGCCGACGCTGGCGAAGGCCGAACCTTCCAGGCGGTCGATTATGCTCGCCTAACCATCTACCACTCGCCTGAGAAGCCCGGCTTCACGAGTTGGGTCGGCGCGTGGATCATGCCGGACGGCGATCTGATGACCTGCTTCACGCAGGCGACGGGTGCGGTCAAAGGCCGCCCGCAGGCACCCAAAGACGTGCAAGAGAAGCTCAACTGGCCCCCCAAGGGAGCGCCGGGTTACGACATGACGGGGCTTGAACTCAAGAACGTCCACCTCCGTTCGAGCGACGCGGGCAAGACCTGGAAGCAAGTTAGTGCCGACTCGTTCAAGTCGTGCATGAATGGGGTCACCGGGGAAGCCCAAACGGCATTGGCCCATGGCACCGTGATTCGCGGGGTGTTCGGTTTCTACTTGCCGTATGATCGGGACGTTCCCCAAACGGGTTTCCTCCAGCGGTCCAGCGATGGCACGAAAACCTGGGGCAAGCCCGAGGTGTTGCTTGATCCCGAAAAGTACACGACCTGGCCGAGGCGAATTCGGGTGCTCCGCAATGGCCGAATCGTTGTGCTGATGGGAGTGGGCCACTTCCCGGCAGGCAGCCGTAGCCGCGTGGAATTCGGCAAAGCGGTGAAGCCGATGCTGGTCGTCTCTGCCGATAACGGCAAGACTTGGGAGGGACCGATCGCCGCGGTCCCGCAAGATCAACCGGTCGGCTGGACCGAGGAGTTCGACGTCGCAGAACTTGCCAAGGGCGATCTGCTCGCGGTGTTCCGCCGCGCCAACGATGCCAAACGCTGGCAGAGTGTGCTGAAAAAGTCCGACAAGAGCTGGGTGGCCGGGAAGGCGGGGCCTGCGGTGCTGCCCCACAGCGGCCAACCGGAACTGCTCGCCACGCGGGAGGGGCCGATTCTGCACGTCGCCACCAATGGCGTGCACTGGACCGACGACGCCGGTAAGTCCTGGCACAAACTCAATGTGCCCGGCCCGGCGTATTATCCACGCAGCGTGCAAGGTAGGGACGGGACCATCTTCATCTTCGGCCACGTCGGCGGCGACGACGCCTATGGCAAAGTGGATCAGTCCATTGTGATGGACAGCTTCAAGTTCGAGAAGGTGCAACCACCGGCTTTGGTTCGCGAAATCGGCTCACGGCGGGAGTTGTTCGTCGATGACTACCTGATCGACAAGCTCAAGGGAGCCGGCCTAAAGATGCACACGCCGATCGCTCAGGATATCGCCATCGTCTGCGACGCCCCGTGGGAAGGAAACACCTCAGCCTACTACACGCTCTTCGCGGATGGCGACCGCTTTCGCATGTACTACCGCGGGGCTCACTTCGATGAGAAAGCGAAAAAGCCAACCCACCCGGAATATACCTGCTATGCCGAGAGCAAGGATGGCATTCGCTGGGAAAAGCCGAAGCTTGGCTTGTTTGAATTCAAGGGAACGAAAGAGAATAACATCGTCTGGTCCGGCGCGGGGACCCACAACTTCACGCCGTTCAAAGACGGCAATCCGAAGGCCCCCGCGCGTTCCCGCTACAAGGCCTTGGCGGCAGGCCGGGGCGGGTTGATCGCCTATCAATCTTCGGACGGCATCCACTGGTCGTCGCTGGGCGCTACAGCCGTCATTACCGACGGGGCGTTCGACTCGCAGAACCTCGCCTTTTGGGATGACGTTCGGGGCGAGTATCGAGCCTATTGGCGTTTCTTCGCTAAGGCGAGCGGCCATCGCGCCATCCGCACGGCGACATCGAAGGACTTTATTCGTTGGCAGAATCAAGCCGACCTTCAGTATGGCGATTCGCCAAGCGAGCATCTCTATACCAATGCGATTCAGAAGTACTTCCGCGCACCGCATCTGTTCCTTGGTTTGCCAACGCGTTTTCAGCCGAAGCATCAGCAGGTCGAACCGATCCTGATGACCAGTCGCGACGGCGTAAACTTCAAGCGCTGGCCCCAACCCCTCATCCCCATTACGGCGCCGAAAGACCGCGACGGCAACCGCAGCAACTACCTGACGTCCGGGTTGCTGCAACTTCCCGGCAAGCCGAACGAACTGTCGGTTTACGCGACGGAAGCCTACTACGCCGGGCCGGGAAGCCGAGTCCGCCGTTTCACTTTCCGCACCGATGGCTTCGTGTCACTTCACGCCGGAGCCGATGTCGGTGAGATGATCACCAAGCCGCTGCGCTTCTCCGGCAGGGAACTGGTCGTAAACTACTCGACAAGCGCGGGCGGCAGTGTTCGTGTTGAATTTCAGGATGAAGCGGGCAAGCCGCTGCCGGGGTTTGCACTTGGGGACTGCAAGGGGCTCGCCGGCGATGCGACCGAACAGAAAATCACCTGGGCGAAAGGAAGCGACGTTGCATCGCTCGCCGGCCAGACGGTTCGGCTACGATTCGTGCTGCTGAAAGCTGACCTTTATTGTCTGCAATTCACGAAGTGATTCTTGAGCTAATGCGAACTCGGATCACGTAGGCGATGGGCTACTGCACCCGAGACGCCTTACGGCAAGAGTCGAGGGGTCTTGTCCCCTTTTCGGGGACAGCCTCTGAGCTCTCACACCCGAAAAGTGTCCATTTC
>CAZFGM010000094.1:0-6037 GCA_964518515.1 uncultured Alcaligenaceae bacterium
CATGGTGAACTCCTCGGCGCCCAGGGGCTGGGCCCGGCGATGCCAGGCGCTGCGCTGCATGTCCTTGGCGGTGTTGAAGCACACGCGGAAAATCCAGGCCCGTATATTGAGAATCTGGCCGAGCTGATCGCGCGCATTCCAACACTTCAAAAACGCCTCCTGGGCGGCGTCCTGCGCATCTTCACGGTTGCCCAGAACAAATAACAGGGTGCTTACGAGCTCGTCGCGCAAGTCATGGAAAGTGCGCAGCAAAACCTCCGCGGGCGCAACCACGCCGTTGACGCCCCGGTCGAGTCGGACCGACCCATGCTTGTCGCTTGCGGCCATGCGTCTACCACCGGAAAAGACGAGAACCTGCCCGGTTTGGTTTGACGACGGGAAGAGGAACCAGTCTCATTATGAGGCCCGAGGCCAAGGATTTCCAAGCAAAATCACCGACCGCGCGACGATCGTGCGGGTTATTTCGGTTTTTTTGGCCCCCTGGTCAACGGAATGGCAATTCACTCCTTGAAGGGACCTGGCAGGACAAAGAAAACATCTTTCGAAATGTCCTGCTTGTCCCATATTTGGGAAAGGCCCGGAGGCACGTTGCCCCGGCTTGCTTCCGACCCAGACAGCCAACCTACGAACGAAAGGAAAACTACCATGATGCTGTCAAACGCGAAAAGAACGATGCTGGCCGCCGTGGCCTTGTTGCTGGTGATGAGCGAGGCGGCCAAGGCCCAGCCCGGGCCCGGCCCCGTGGACATGATCACGGTTACCAACCGCAGCTCGGTCACGATCAATTATGCCATCGCCGGCCCGGGCGGGCCGTGGTTGCCGCAAACGTTGCCTCCGGGCGGGGCCCTGAGCCACTACATCGCGCCCGGCACGCCGCTGTTTGTTTCCTTCGACCAGGGCGGCGGCGCCGGCGTCCGCTCCGTGCAGGTGCAAACCTGGTTCGTGCCGGATCGCATCAGCCGGGGCAAACCCCACGCGTTCGTGGTGGACCGGTCCGGCTTCGTCCAGCTCATTGCCGAGTAAATTTTAGCTTCCCCGTTTAGCGGGGAGCCGAAGGCGACCGCAGGGGATTCGCTCCGCGGTCGCCTCCGGCTCCCCGCTAAACGATCCGCACTCCAAAGTTCTCGCGCCAGGAAATTTCCGGAAAATCCGGTTGTCAATCCCTATCAAATAGGATTAAGTGGAAAGCAGGATTCTGCCCCGCTTTTCCGAGGCGGTTGTCAAATTGGTCCTGGAGTTTACGGCATGCCTGGACGTTGTTTCTCTGGAATCGTTGTATCTTTCCTCATCAATAGCCCGGCGGTCGCCGGCGATGGCGGGATCGAGTTTTTCGAGAAGAAAATCCGCCCGGTGCTGGTGGAGAATTGCTACCCATGCCATTCGGTCCAGGCCAAGCGGGACAAGGGCAAGCTGCTTCTGGACAGCCGCGAAGGCCTGCGGAAGGGCGGCGAATCCGGGCCCGCGTTGCTTCCCGGCAAACCGAACGAAAGCCGGCTGATCAAGGCGGTCCGCTACACCCAGGAAGATTTACGCATGCCGCCCAAGGGCAAGCTGCCCGCCGGCGCGATCGCCGACCTGGAAAAATGGGTCGCCATGGGCGCGCCCGATCCGCGTACCGCGCAGGTTGCGAAGAATTACAAGACCATCGACCTGGAAGAAGGCCGCAAGTTCTGGGCGTTTGGCCCGCCGCGAAAAACGCCGCCGCCCGCCATCAAGGACCTGACCTGGGCCCGCACCGACATCGACCGCTTCATTCTGGCCAAGCTGGAAGCGAAGGGACTTCGGCCGGTGAAGGATGTGGATCGGACCGTTCTGATCCGCCGCGTGTACTTCGCCCTCATCGGCCTGCCGCCCACGCCCCAACAGATCGACGCCTTCGTGAAGGACCAATCGCCGGACGCCTTCGTCAAGGTGGTGGACCAGCTTCTGGCCTCGCCGCATTTCGGCGAGCGCTGGGGCCGGCACTGGCTGGACGTGGCCCGCTTCGCCGAATCCACCGGCGGCGGCCGCTCCATGCTCCTCAAGGAGGCCTGGCGCTATCGCGATTACGTCATCCACGCCTTCAACATCGACAAGCCGTACAACCGCTTCATCATGGAACAGATTGCCGGCGATCTTTTGCCCTATCTGGACGAGGAAGAACAGGCCTGGCTGCTGATCGCCACCGCCTTTCTGGTCCTCGGCCCGACCAATTACGAGCGCCAGGATAAGCCCATCCTGGAAATGGACGTGATTGACGAGCAGCTCGACACGATGGGCCGGGCGTTTCTGGGCATGACCATCGGCTGCGCCCGCTGTCACGATCACAAGTTCGATCCGATTCCGACGAAGGATTACTACGCCCTGGCGGGCATCCTCAAAAGCACCAAAACGTTGATTCACGACAACGTATCGAAGTGGGTGGAAAAACCACTGCCCCTGCCGCGCGACCAGGCCCTGGTCGTCGCCAAGCACGAGGCCGCCGTCACCGCCCTCAACGCCCAGATCAAGCGGGTCAGGGAAGCGGAAAAGAAGGCCGGCCTGGTTGTCGGGTCCGAGCCTACGGTGAAGGGCGCCCTGGCCGCCGGCGATTTGCCCGGCATTGTCGTGGATGACGCCCAGGCCAAGAAGGTCGGTCCCTGGAAGCACTCCAAGTTCACCGGCAACTACATCGGCGACGGCTACCTGTACGATGATCGCGGCGTCAAGGACGACAAGACCCTGACCTTCGTGCCCGAGTTCACCCGCGCCGGCATGTATGAAGTGCGCCTGGCGTACATTCCTTACACCAACCGGGCGACCAAGGTTCCCATCCGCGTCTTCCACGCGGACGGCGAAAAAACGGTGTACGTCAATCAGCGGGAGACCCCACCCATCGACGGCCGCTTTGTCTCCCTGGGTGCCTACCGGTTCGAAAAGGGCAGCCAGTGGTTTGTCATGGTGTCCACCCTGGGGACGAACGGGCACGTGGTCGCAGACGCCGTGCAGTTTCTGCCCGAGGAAAAAAGCGCGGACACCAAACCGCAGCCCCAGCCCGTGGCCGACGCGCCCAAGGGCAAGGGCCTCACCTCGAAACAACTGGAAACCCAGCTCAAGCAACTGCTGGCGTCGGGGCCGCCAAAGCCGATGGCCATGTGCGTGACCGAAGCGGACAAGATCGCCGACATGCACACCTGCGTGCGCGGCAATTTCCATAACCAGGGCGAGCCGGCGCCGCGCGGCTTCTTGCAAGTCGCCAGCTACGGGCCGGTTCCAGCCATTCCGGCCAAGGAAAGCGGCCGCAAGCAGCTCGCCCAGTGGCTGGCCGGCCGCCACAATCCGCTGCCCGCCCGCGTCATGGTCAATCGCATCTGGCATCACCTGTTCGGCGCCGGCCTGGTCCGCACCGTGGACAACTTCGGCGCCACCGGCGAAACTCCCTCGCACCCCGAGCTCCTGGATTACCTGGCCGTCGAGTTCATGGAAAACGGCTGGTCGGTCAAGAAGATGATTCGCCAGATCGTCCTGTCCCGGTCGTATCAACTGGCGAGCGAAGTGGATGTCACCGATGCCGAGGTCAAGCAAGCGCTGGCCGCCGATCCGGAAAACCGGCTGCTCTGGCGCATGAATCGCCGCCGCCTCGAGGCCGAGTGCCTGCGTGACGCCATCCTGTCGGTCAGCGGCCGGCTCGACCGCGCCGCCGGCGGGCCCAATATCAAGAAAGGCACGACCATCGAGCGCGAATACACGTTCGCGGACGTGCGCCGCAGCATCTACACGCCGGTCTTCCGCAACCGGCTATTGGAGCTGTTCGAGGTGTTCGACTTCGGCGATCCCAACCTAGTCGTGGGCAAGCGGAACGTCAGCACCGTGTCAACGCAGGCGCTGTACCTGATGAACAGCCCCTTCGTGATGGAGCAGGCGAAACACGCCGCCCAAACCTTGCTGGCGATTCCCGGCCTGGACGATGCCGGGCGTCTCGACCGGGCTTATCGCTTGGCCCTGGGCCGGCTGCCGACGGCGCGGGAAAAGCGGATCGCCCTGGATTTCCTGGGCGGAGGAGGCGAATCGCCCGCGCAACGACGGGCTTCCTGGGAGCGGTTATATCAGACGCTGTTCGCGTGCCTGGATTTTCGGTATGTGAATTGAAGGCTTCGCATGGAAGAAGAGGCGAAGGATTTCCTGGGGAAGATTCAAGCCGCGGTGGCTGCGGACCAGGTGGAAATTACCAGCCACTTGGAACAACGCCTGGGCGAACGGGGCTTCCTGTGGGCCGATGTGTTGACTATGCTGGAAGAGCCAACGCGCATGGAAAACCAGGGTTTGGATGCACACGGTTGGCCGCGTTGGCGGATTTTCGGAAAGACCGCCGCCCAGGTTGACGCCGCTCTGGTAGTCGCGCTGCGGGATGATGGGGGTGCGCGATTCATTACCATCCACTGGGAGGATTGAATGCCTGGTCAACCCTATGTCGCCAAATTGCCCGACGGCCGCTATTTCGCCGTCGAGTTGCCGGAGGGGTCCACCCAAACCGATCCCCTCACGGGCGAGCTCCTTTTGCATGCCCCGGCCATTCATCTGCTGGATCGCCTGCGGACATTGCTCACACCGTTGACTGTTCGAATCACCCCCCAACGGTTGCGGATCCTCCGGGAAAGCTTGGGCTTTTCGCCGCAGGGGTTGGCGAAGGAAATGAATTGTGCGGAGCAAACCGTGACGGCTTGGGAAATGGGAAAGACGAAACCGGATTCCGCTCAGGTTGGAGCCTTGGAAAAGTTGCGTTTACAAGCTGTGCAACGCGGGATCTTGCTGCCGGAACGAAGCCTGGCTTCTTGATTATGAGGAAGGTTCTTATCAAATGGGCTAAGTTTTTTTCGGTATGTGAATCCAGTGGGTTATCCGCGGCCCGAATTCCGGTCAGGGATTTGCTCCCGCCGTGAGCTCTTTCGTAATGTGCGAAAGGAATTTGATGGCCTAGAAATTCGAAACCATCGATATCTGGGTTGGTTTCTTTCACTCCGAGGAGAGATTATTATCTTGGAAAATTCAAGTGCTTTGCCTCTGATCAACGAATAACAACATTATTGAGGGAATTTCCATGTCCATTAAAGTTCACATCCCCACCCCCATGCGGCCGCACACCGACGGCCAGGCCATCGTTGAATCCGCCGGCGGCACCGTCCGGGAGCTGCTTGACAATCTCGGCGCCAAGTATCCCGGCATCGCCGGGCGGCTGTTCGAGAACGGCCAGGTGCGCCGCTTCGTCAACGTCTACCTCAACGACGAGGACATTCGCTACCTGGACAACCTGGCCACCGCCGTCAAGGACGGCGACGAGGTCAGCATCATTCCCGCGGTGGCGGGCGGTTAACACCCTTGCCCTTTGTCAGACATTCTTTACAATATGTCTGACACAAAGGTGATCTATGGCCGACACGCGCTTGACCGTTCGTCTGGACCGGAAACTGCGTCAGCGGCTTTTTCGTTTGGCGCGCCAGCAGGGCAAACGCGCTTCCGAAGTGGTTCGCCAGGCCGTGGATTGCTATTGCCGGGACCAGGACCACGAGCCTACCTGCTACGACATCGCCTTGAAAGCCGGGTTGATTGGCGTCGCCAAGAACTTACCACCCGACTTGAGCACCAATCCCAAGTACATGGAAGGGTTTGGTAAGTCGTGATTTTAGTTGATGTCGGCCCCCTGGTCGCCCTGGTTTCGGCACGGGACCAGCACCACCGGGCCTGTGTCGAGCAAATGGCTTCTTTGCGGCCGCCCCTGGTGACCACCTGGGCAGTTGTCGCGGAAGCGGCCTGGTTAGTTCGGGAAAATTATCCGGCTCTGGCTGCTTTGCTGGCCATGGGAAAACAAGGTCTTTTTTGTTTGCCCGTAGTAGAGGAATCGGCCTTGCCGTGGTTGGAGGCCTTCCTGCGCCGCTATCAAACCATGAAAGCCCAACTCGCCGATGCTACCTTGGTTTACCTGGCCGAGCGGGAAAACCTGGACACCGTGTTCACCCTGGACCGGCGGGATTTTTCGGTGTACCGTTTTGGCCGAAACCGGACTTTCCGAATCCTGCCTGAG
>CAZFGM010000094.1:6137-15421 GCA_964518515.1 uncultured Alcaligenaceae bacterium
CTGAGAATTGATCGATGGATGCCAAACCCGCCAATGAAGTCCCACCGGGCGCCGCCGTCTTCCCGCTGATTCCCACGGAGTTGGGTGTCCATCCGCTCTTGTTGGCCGCCCTGCACGCTCTGGTTTTTCTCGAAGGCTCGGCCGAGGACGTGGTCCACGGGGCGGCGGCGGAAGAAGCGGTGCAATACCTGGTGACCTACCTGCAGCGGCTGCAAGGGGCCGAATTGCAGCGCGTCCGCGAGGACACGGAGTGCTTGCTAGCCTACGCCCGGCAGGAGAAGTGGCCGGCCGAGGAGATGGAGTTTCTGCGCGGCTTTTTGGCGGATTACGGCGTGGGCGGGGATAATTAGAGACTGTCCGAAAAGGGGACAGGACCCCTAAGGACGTGCGGGCTTTACCCCCCGGGCCGGTTCAAGCTGGTGCCACCACCGCCGCCAGTTGGCCAACAAGGCTGCTCAGGATCGATGCAAAACATGCCTACGTATGACTTTCCGGATCAGGCCCCTTATTGGCCAAGTCAGTTTGAGCAGGCCAACAAGGGAAAAAGTAGCGGTTTTGAATAAAGCCCGCAACCAAGTATTAATCTTGCCCGCGCGAAGTATAACCATGAAAATTCCCCACGACCGCTTGCAACGTTTGGTCAGCACGATCTTCGCCGCCGCCGGCTGCCAGCCGCCGGAGCATGAAAAGATCGCCCATTATCTCGTCGAGGCCAATCTCGTCGGCCATGATTCGCACGGCGTCATTCGTGTGCCCAGCTACATCGACTGGCTGCGCTCCGGCAAGGTGCTCGCCAACCAGCAGCTCAAGATCGTGTTCGAAAGCGAGGTCATCGCCGTGACCGACGGCCAGTTCGGCTTTGGCCAGACCATGGGGGAAAAGGCCATGGACCTGGGCATTGCCAAGTGCCAAAGGCACGGCGTGGCGGTGGTGGCCTTGCGCAATCCCGGCCATCTGGGCCGCATCGGCGACTGGGCGCTGATGGGGGCCAGAGCAGGCCTGCTGTCCCTGCATTTCGTCAACACCAGCGGCGTCGGCATCCTGGTCGCGCCGGTCGGCGGCCTCGAACGCCGCCTGTCGGCCAATCCGGTCGCCGCCGGCATCCCGCGCAAAAACGAACCGCCCCTGGTCTGGGACATCTCCACGTCGGTGATTGCCGAGGGCAAGATCAAGGTGGCCCTCAACAAAGGCGTGCCCGTCCCGGACGGCTGCCTCATCGACCCGGAAGGCCGGCCCACCAACGACCCCAAGGTTTTTTACGGTCCCCCGCCCGGCGCCATCCTGCCGTTCGGCGGCCACAAGGGCTACGGCCTGAGCATCGTCGCCGACGTCCTCGCCGGCGCCTTGACCGGCAACGGCTGCAGCAATCCCGCCGCCACCCGCCTGACCAACGGCATGTTGACTATTCTTCTCGCTCCGCGATTTTTTCAATCCGAAGAGGAATTTTACGGCGAAATCGAGCGCTTCATCGCCTACGTGAAAAGCGCGCGGAAGATTTCTGCCGACGCGGAAATCCTCATGCCCGGAGAACCGGAGGAAATCACCCGCGCCCGTCGCGTGAAGGAGGGAATCGAGTTGGACGAGACGACCTGGAATCAAATCCTGGCCACGGGCCGGTTATTGAACATCACGCCGGACCGGGCGGTCTTTTGGTAGATTACCTCGTCCGCGGCACTACGGGCGGCGCCGGCCAGCAACAGTGTTGCTTTCACCATTCGCATAAGAAACTCCAGTGCCGCTCCCCTTTGACAGCGGAACCACCGCCATCGCCATCGGCTTTTCTGGTGGCGCGGCCCACCGGATCGAAGCCGAGGTAGGACCAGTTGCCGGTAACTAGGGGTCCACCCCCCCAAGGAATGGAAAAAGTTTGTTGGTTGTGAATTGCAGCTACAGCAAGATTTCCTGTTGCTGAGGCAAAAAAACCAAAGCCTGGCGTTCTCATGGTGGGGGCTGACTGCACCCCGGAAAACAAAGGGGGGCACTTGTTGTTTTTTGCCAGCCGTGCCGCCACCCCACTGGCGAGACGCCGGTGCCACCTGGCGACTTAGGTCGGCTCGCCTATTTGATGCGGTCTTCTGGCTCCTGAGGCGTCGATCCCGGTTGGAACCGTCCGGGTTCTTGGATATTTTCCTCAGAGGCCAGGCGCGGTCGAGGCCCCAGCAAATCCTGCTGGGGAAAACTCGGCCGCAGCTCCACCCGTTGATATCCGCCGGTGAGCTTGAAATACAGGATCAAGAACAAGTATAAGACGGCCATGGTGGCCGGCACGAAAGCGGTCAAGAGCAGGGCCATCTGTCCGCCGTAGATGCCGGCCTCGTCAATGGGCTTGGCGTCGTGGTTCGCATATTTTTGCCCCTTCGTGTCCCACCACAGGACCAATTTATTCTGATCCTCGTCCTCGGACGCGCGGAATTTTTTGAGGGTTTTTGCCAGCTCGTCGGCGGCATCCTGGACGCCTTGCTCGGCTTTCTTGATCTCGTCGGTGAGGTCTGGAATCTTGGCGTCGCCGGCGGCCAGGGTGCTCAGCTCCTTGGCCAGCTTGTGGGCTTTCTTTTCCTGCTTCATCTTATCGTGCTCGAGGCTCAGCAAACCGACCTTGGCCCCATCCAGTCCTTTGGACGTGAAGAACAGGAACATGTTCTCCTGTTGGGCGGCATAACGGTCGTAGGTCTTGGTGCTTTCGAAATCAATCTTTTTCTGAGCGACGTCTTCCGCCGTGAATACCGTGGCGGCTTCGATTTCCTTGAGCTTGGCGGTGGCATAGTAATCTTGCTTGAAGCCGATGCCGGGGCCGCCGAGGAAGCCGGCCGACAGCATGCCCATGCCGCCAATGGCACCCAGGGTCAGCGCCCCGCCCTTGGGAAAGCGCTCCGATACCACGGCCAGCATGGTCGGCCAGAAGAAGGTTTTGCCGATGCCGTAGACCGTGACGGCACCAATACAGAAAAGCACGCCCGCAGCGTTGCCGAGCAAGGTCAGGCCGAGCGCCGCGAAGATGGCGCTGCCCAGCAGCAATCCTAGAGGGGAAATCGCATGTTCGATAGGGCCGGCGAAGAACCGCAACGTGAACATCAATCCGGACGTGTAAATGAACAGCAGCACCCCGGCCCCCCGGCTATCCATGATGCTGCCCGTGATTTTCTGGATCCAGTTGTCGGTGCCCAGCTCCACGTAGCCGACCATGGCGTGGATAATGACCAAAAGGAGCAACACGGGGGCGAGAAACTCGGTCAGCATCGTGCGGAAACTCAAGCCGGCCTGGCTCGCTTCCGAGCGCGGCAGATGCTGACCCGCCAGCATCACGCCGTAGATGGCCACCGGAATCAGGAACATCGACATTTGGATGATCCAGTGGACCTTGACGATATCGTTCATGACGTAGCCGACGATGCCGCCGGCAATCAGGCCGCCCGGCCAACCGGCATGCAGGATGTTCAGAAAGTGGGTCTTTTCCCTGGGGAAGAGCGCGGCCACCATGGGATTGACGACGACTTCGCAGGTGCCGTTGGCCACGGAAAACATGACCATGGCGATGGTGAGGCTCGTGTAAACGCCGTCGCGGCCGAAGTTGTCAAAAATGGGGCCGGTGCACATCTGCAGGGCTGCCGAAAGAACATGCATGACAAAGGCCACGATCATGAGCCGGCCGTAGCCGATCTTGTCGGCGATCAGCGATCCTAAAATGATGACCAGGCCGAAGCCCCACAAGCCGCCGCCGGAGATGTCGCCCAGTTCTTTTTGCGTGAAACCATATTCGTGGGCCCAATCCACGAGGATGCCGCCGCGGACGCCGAAGCCCACGCCGGCCGCGAAGATGGAAAAGAAGCCGGCCCACAAGAGCCGTTGCGGTTTGGTCGTGGTACGGATGTCCATGGAGACTCACGCCTGAAGGGAGCGGGACGCCGCGGCGGTCCCTGGGGTTTGGTGGCCACGCTTCAAACCCGCAAGGTTACGCGACGGCGCGGGCGGTGTCAACCATCTAGTGCCCGCCCGCCCGCCCGAAGGAGAGTTTGCCCGCTTGCGTTTAGCGCTCTCCGTACCGCCGGCAAAGGGTTTGATTCCTTGGCAGGGATGCAGCGAACGCTAAACGCAAGCGTGACTATTGGTTTTGTTCCTGGTTGCCGCCCTTCTTATTGTCCGGCGGATGAATTGTGACGGGATGACGTCAAGAAAAAAGCCTCCGCAGCACAACGGCTCCGGAGGCCCAAACGACTTTGCTCGTTTTTTTCGAACCAAGAACTCAACCCTGGTCCTTATTTGTTCTGCCCGAGGCAGCACTCCCGCGGCGGATTGCAGCAGGCGGCGCCGGCGGCGCAGCAAGCGGATCGCGGGGTGGCCTTGTTTTGCCCGATGCAGCACTCCCGCGGCGGCTGGCAGCAGGCGGCGCCGGCGGCGCAGCAGGCCGCGGCGGTGCAGTCACACGGGCAGCAGCCCGGGAAGCAGGTCCCGCTGGGGCAGCAGGCGCAGCCGCAACAGCCTCCGGACCCCGTTGCGGGGGCATTCGGGCTGGCTGCCGAGGCCAGGCTCAAGGCCACGGCCGGAACCACAAAGCACGCCGTCAATATCACCAAAGCGAATCCTTTGGTACGCATGGTATTCTCCAGAAAAAGACGTTTGAGTAAAATCGGTTGTTACGCGGGCGCGGACCTTCCGCGCCGCGGAGATGATCGGGACGACAGAAAAGCCTCCAAGCTCAAGGCAGCTTGTGGCTACGTTGGAGTCAGCGCGTTAACAACGCCAAACACATTCCAGGAGATGAAGCGGTCGAGAATAGATAGGAGAAACGGAGAAACCTTCGCTCGGCTGGAAAACCGATTTTCCATCCGAATCGAGGGGAAGAGTCGTCCAAAGGGTCCCCTCTTGATCCACCTGGGTTATTTCCGGCGGCGTGTTGGCTTCCCGAGGGGGGCAGCAGCAAGAAGCATCCACCGGCTCGGGCGGTTCCGGCATCGGCGCTTGTTTCTCTTGCCCACAGCAGCAACTCTGGTGCGGTTCTTCACTTCCCTGGGCCAGGGCGGGTAAGAAACAACACCAGCCGACCGGCAGCACCAAGCTCAAGGCGCAGGAGAAAACCAGGATTCGCGCGGTCCACAACCTCATAGAGGTATTGTTCGCGGGTCCCTGGTGTCCTGTCAAGGGCGCCGACGCAAATTGCCGGGAAATTCCTGGTTTGGCAAAAAGCCCGGCCTCGACTTTTTTCCAGGCTTATCCGGCTTATCCCGTTTCCACTACAACTTCGGACCTCTTGACTTCGGGGCCAGGGTCCGCCGTATTATTAATAGAAGACTCGCGGCACCTACCCGCTGTTGCCGGTAGGTCCGGCGAGCCGAACCGGACATCATTTCGTGAACAGGAGGTATTCCCCCATGAAACGCTGGTCAATCGTGATTGTCGCCCTGGTTCTCGGCGCCGTGGGCGGCGGCTATTTCGTCGGCCCCTGGCTGCACGGCCAGGGCGGTCCGCCGGCGCCGGCCCTGCCCAAGGAATTGACGTCGTATCGCGACGTGGTCAAGCAAGTCTTGCCCGCGGTGGTCAGTATCGAAGCGCACACCAAGGTCGCGCCCCGGCCCAAGGCCAAGAACAAAGGCCGGCCGCTTCCCGACGATATCCCCGAGCCTTTTCGCCGCTTCTTCGAGGACTTCGGCGGGCCGGGCTTTGACCTGCCGGAACAACCGCGCCAGGGCTTCGGCTCCGGTTTCTTCATCGATGCCGGCGGCGTCCTCCTGACCAATTTTCACGTCGTGAGCGGGGCCGAGCACGTCACCGTTACCTTGATGGATGGCCGGAAGTTCACCGCGAAGGACATTCGCGGCGACCGGCGCACCGATCTGGCCATCGTCCGCATCGATCCGAAAGGCAAGGTCCCGTTCCTCGACCTGGGGGACAGCGACGCCATGGAGATCGGCGATCGCGTGCTGGCCTTCGGCGCCCCCTTTGGCTTGACCGGCTCGGTCACCAGCGGCATCGTCAGTGCCAAACACCGCAACTTGAACATGAACATGTACGAGGATTTCTTGCAAACCGACGCGGCCATCAATCCGGGCAATTCCGGCGGACCGCTCGTCAGCCTGGACGGCAAGGTCGTGGGCATCAATGCGGCCATCAAAACCAAAAGCGGCGGCTTCCAGGGCGTCGGCCTGGCCGTGGCCAGCAACCTGGCCAAGCAAGTCACGCAAGCCCTGTTGCGCGACGGCGTGGTCCGCCGCGGCTACCTGGGCGTGCAGATTCGCGACCTGGCCCCCGAAGTCGCCCAGCGCCTGAATTTGCCCAAGGACGCCGGCCTCGTCATTGCCGAGGTCTTCGACAACACGCCGGCGGCCAAGGCCGGCTTGAAGCCGGGCGATATCCTTACTGCCCTCGCCGGCCGGCCCATCAAGGACGGCAAGGTCCTGCAACTCACCGTCGCCGGCTTGCCGCTCAACAAACCGGTGGATATGACCATCGTCCGTGACGGCCAGGCGCTGAAGGTCAACGTCACCATAGAAGAGCAGCCGCAGGAGTTCGGCCCGACGCGGGTGCCGGCGCCGCGCCAGCCGGCCGCCGACCCGGAGGCCATCGGCCTGGACAAGATCGGCATCGCCATCGCCGACCTGAACGCCGAGCTGGCCGAGGACCTGGGCTATCGCGCGGGGACCAAGGGCGTGGTCATTACCAAGGTGGACGGCGGCAGCCTGGCGAGCCTGGCGGGCCTGCGGCGCGGCATGCTCATCACGCGCGTGGACAAGCAAGCCATGGCCACGGCCGACGCGGCCCGCACCGCCCTGGAAGCCGCTTCCCTGACCCGCGGTGTTCTCCTGCAAGTGCAATCGCCGCAGGGCGGCACCAATTTCGTTCTACTGCGAAGCGAAGGGTAATGTGTGGTGACAAAAGAATTGCCAATTACCAATTACCAATTGCCAATTGAATGTCTTCTTCAATTGGCAATTGGCATTTTTTTTTTGCACTGACCACTACTAAAATGCGACCTGAAACTCGATCAGCGGCCCGTGGAAGAGGATGAAACCGTGGTTATCGCTGCGGCCGGTGGGGACGCGGGTATCGAAGTTGATCTGGGCGTGGGCTTCGGGCACATTGCCGACGCACAGGCCCTGATAACCGGCGCGGAGGCGCATGTGGTCGTTGAGGCAAAAATCAAAGACCAGGCCGAATTCCAACAGGTAGCTGGTGATCACCGGGTGCCGTAGGCCTCCCGGCCCCTGCAAGCCGTCGCCGCGGATCAAGCGGTGGTCCACATCGACGAAGTTGGCGCCTACCATGCCCTTGGCAAAGAGCCCGCACGCCAGGGGGGGTAGAATCTGCTGGAAGGTTTCGCAACCAACCTGCGGACCGAGGATGCGGTTTTGCGTGCGGATGGCGTAAGTGGCGGACACCAACGGCCGCGGCGGGATAGTGAATTCATCGTCCGTTCGCACGCTGAAACCTTCTTCCAGATCGAAGTAGCGCAGGCCGGCGATCCATTCGATCCAGGGATAAGCGCGATACCGATAATTGAATTCGACGGTTCCTATTTCGGTGCTGAGGGTGAGCAAGGCCCGGTCGGCCTGGAGCCACAGGTTGTTATTGCCGTTGAAGCCGGCGGGCGCGGGGAAGGCGCCGAAGGGCAGATCCAGCCGTCCTTTCTTCTCCAGCCGGGCGTTCTGGTTGAACAGGTAGTAGCCGGTCACTTCCAGGGCGTGCGGTCCTTCGCTGACGCCGCAAGTGGCGCGAATGCCCCAGGTATAGCGTGGCTGAATATCGACAAAGTTCAGCACCACAAAGGCGTTTAGCGGCGGCAGGGCGGCATTGTCGCTGGGCGCCTTGTCCGCCACGGCCAGCACGCCGTGGCCCAGGCCCTGGCGGACCAGCCCCAGCGTGCCCAGGGCGAAATAGAGATTTCCGCACGGGTCCTCCTCGCAGTTGCCGGTTTCACTGAAGCCGTTGGTCAAGGGAGGCCGCGGGTCCTGAAACGGAATGAGAGCCCGGCCCGGCGGCTTGGGATCGGGGCAAAATTGCGGACCTTCCAGGAGCGATGGCGGCGGACCGAATGCCCCCAGAGGCGGTACTTGTGGACCCGGCCCTGGCGGCCCGAACGCTCCCAAGGGACCTTGGGCCCGAAGCGGCGACGCCAGGGACTCGCCCAGTACGACCACCAGGACCGCTGTCGTCCACCATTTTGCCATGGTTGTCTCAACTCCCCAGCTTCGCCTGGAAGGGAACGCGCCCGGAACCTGGTTTCCCCAAAGAAGGATCGGCCTTACAATCGCCAAACTTGAATCTTTCGACAGAATCGTTGCAACCGGCAAAGTCGGATGTGGCCACCGAGGCAGCCACCCCCCTCTCGTGGGAATTGGATCTTCTATAGGGCGAAAGTGCGAATTCTGTTCGCACTTTTGTAAACATTTGCCGGCGTGAGACTTGCGACTATTGTATCCTACAAGATTCGGCATGGGTAACGTGTTTCACGAGGGGGGGGAGCGTCTTGCACAGCAACTTGCACAGAAACTGTGCCCCGTCGCCCATAGGTACGGGCGGGGAGATGTTGGCGCCCGTCAATCCTCCATCCTCAAAAATACATCTGCGACGTCGGCTTGATCACCAGCTCCGGCACCGACACCTGCGGCGGAAGGGTGGCGACGAACAGGACGGCGCGGGCGACGTCTTCGGAGCGCAAGATTTTCTGGCGGTGCTCGTCGCTGACGGGAGTGGGGCGCAACTCGAGAATCGGGGTATCGACTTCGCCGGGATAGATGTTGGAGACGCGGATGCCGGAGTCTTTTTCCTCGGCGGCCAGGCACAGGCCCAAAGCGGTCATGCCGAACTTGGAGGCGGCGTAGGCCGTGCCCCCCAACGGGCTGGCACGCTTGCCGGCGACCGAGTTGATATTAACGATGACGCCGTCGCGGCGCTTGAGCATTTCCGGCAGCACGGCGTGGATGCAGTAGAAGGCCCCGTCGAGATTGGCGCGGAGCAGTTGGTTCCAGGTTTGCGGGGTCAGCTCGCGAAACGTGCGGTGCTTGAGGTTTTGGCCGGCGTTGTTGACGAGGATGTCCACCGGCCCGAATTGCTGCACGATCTTGTGCACCAGGCCCTGGACCTGCTCCGGGTCGGCGATGTCCGCCGCCTGATACATGAGTCGCGCGCGGTTCGGCAGGCCCTGGGCCGCTTCCTGGAGCTTGGCCTCGGTGCGCCCGGTGATGGCGACTTTGGCGCCCTCATCAAGGAACAGCCGGGCGACGCCCAAGCCGATGCCGCTGCCGCCGCCGGTGATCAGGGCTACTTTGCCGGTCAACTGGTTCATGTCTTGG
>CAZFGM010000095.1:0-15384 GCA_964518515.1 uncultured Alcaligenaceae bacterium
GCTCGCCGTGAACTGAAAGCTGCCCACGGCGAGCGAGCTCGCCGGCTAAATGAAACCCCTCAATTCTCCCCGCGTACAGTATGGAAAACGGAGCCACGCATGCGCATGGTGAACCTGGTCCTGGCCCTGGTCTGGTTGAGCCTGGGCGTCAGCCTGTTGGCCGTTGCCTGGCTGAACCCAGGAATTGCCCTGCCTTTCTGGAATTTGGAACTGAATTTGGAACTGGCGGGCTACGTCGCCCTGGGCTTGTGTGTTTTCAACCTCGTCCGCTGGCGGCTGACGCGCCCTCCGCCCAAGCCCCAACCCCTGTGGGCCCCCACCCGACGCCGACGTCCGGACGAACTTGCTGAAACCGGATTCAAGCTGGAGGATGAACTTCCCCCCATCCATTTGCCTCCGGATGAAACAAGCCACAGGGCGGATAAGCCGGGTGGCGGAACCTAACCCCGTCCCTTCGACCAATTCTCCCCACGAAGGCGGGATTTTTTTTCAAGTCGTTTGCTCAAGGCCCAAAGTGTTCCCTGACCCCTTTCCAGCAAGGATTCTTTATGCTAAATTGCCCTGGTTCACGGACCGTTTTTCGCATTCCGGGGAAATGAGAGGTACCACATGTTGCACCGCAAGTTGGTCATCCTGGCGGTCTTGTTGGGCGGGCTGGTGTTCCTGGGGAGGAACCCTGGCACGAGCCAGCCGGCCGCCGGCCAGAAACTCGTTCTCAAAGTCATCGTGCCGCAGGAAGACGCCGACGTTTCCATCGACGGCAAGCTCGTGAAAGGCTCCGGCAAGAACCGCAAGATTGAAACCAAGCTGGCCGAGGGAAAGGACAGCCTGCTGGTGAAAGCGGTCTACAAGCCCAATAATTACACCGAAATCACGCGTAAAAAGAACCTGAAGGTCGCCGCCGGCGACATGAACCTCACCGTGGACCTGCGCAAGGTCGATCCCAAGGATGAGGACATCAAGGTCATCTTCGTGCCCACGCCTGAGGATGTCGTGGAGGGGATGTGCAAGATGGCCAAGATCGGCAAAAACGACGTCGTCTACGACCTGGGCTGCGGCGATGGACGCATGGTCATCATGGCCGTCAAGAAGTTCGGCGCCAAGCGCGGCGTCGGCATCGACCTCGATCCGAAGCTGGTCAAGGAATGCAAGGACAGCGCCAAGACGGCCGGCGTCGATGACAAGGTCGCGTTCCGCGTCGGCGACGTCCTCAAGGTCAAGGACCTGTCCGACGCCACCGTCGTCCTGTTGTACATGGGCGACGACATCAACAACCGTCTCAAGCCGATTTTGAAAGCAACCCTCAAGCCGGGCGCCCGCGTCGTCTCCCACCGCTTCCTCATGGGCGATGATTGGAAGCCGGGCAAGACCGAAAAAATCGACAGCTCCGCCGGCTACGAGTGTGTTATTCACCTGTGGGTGATCAAGGAGGCCAAGAAGAAGGACTAAGAAATCATCCGAAAACGAGTAGCCGCAGGCTTCAGCCCCCTAAAGGGTGCAGCTACCGTTAGCGGCGATTGATACATTGGTCGGCGAGCCGAGCTGCGTAAGCAGCCGGGTTGAAGTGCCCGCAACCCGGCCCCTTACGGGGCTCGGCTCGCAAAAGACATGTCTCAATCTGGACCGCGAGGAGTATATAATGGAGGAAAACATACTTCCCAGTGTTAGCGTCCAGGCGGGGAAAAGTCAGCTATGCCACAAATCATTCGGTGTCCCAACCCGAAGTGCCAGAAAACGATGCAGGTCCCCGATAATGCCCTCGGCAAGCGGGTGAGTTGCCCGTCGTGCAAGCAGCCGTTCCAGATTCCGGGACCGGCCAGCGCGGCCGCGGCGCCGGCCAAGGCGGCCAGTGCCAGCGCGTCGGGCGCCGCCATCGCCGCCCCCACGAGCGGCAACGGGGCCCGCGCCCCCGCCTCCCCCGCGGGCACCCCTACCGTGTGTCCCTCGTGCGGGGCCAAGCTGCTCGAAGGGGCCATCGCTTGCATGGACTGCGGTTTCCTCATCCAGGCCGAAGGCACCGCCGCCGAGCCGGAAGGACCGCCCAACCTGTGCACCAACCCGGCCTGCGGCGTGGCCAATCCCCCGGGCGAACGCAACTGCCAGCGCTGCGGCTCACCCTTGCCCATCGCCGGCGGCACCCTGCTGCACGGCCGTTACCGCCTCGACAAGCTCCTGAAAATGGGCGGCTTCGGCGCCGTCTACATGGCCACCGATACCAAGATGGGCAATCGCCAGGTCGCCATCAAGGACATGATCGGCGCCGACCCGCAGGAGTTCAACATCCGCCTCAACTTCTTCCGCCGCGAGGCCGAAATCTTGCGGTCGCTGGAAACCGTGTCCATCGTGCCGCGCGTCTACGATTTCATCCAGCAAGGGCAGACCGCTCACCTGGTCATGGAGTTCATCCGCGGCAAGGACCTCCTTGATCTGATGGAAGCCAACGGCAACAAAGCTTTCCCCTTGCCGCTGGTGGTGGAGTGGGGCAAGAGCATCTGCGACGTGTTGTTTCACATGCACAACCAGCAGCCGCCGCTGGTGCACCGCGACGTCAAGCCCGACAACATCATGCTTCTGGAGGACCAGCGCTCGATCAAGATGATCGACTTCGGCACGGCCCGCGACCTGGGCAAGACCGCCAAGGAGCGGGCCGCCGGCAAGACCCGCGTGTACACCGAGGGCTACGCCCCGCCGGAACAGATCGTCGGCAAGCCCGAGCCGCGCAGCGACCTGTTCGCCCTGGCGGCCACGCTGTTCCACCTGGCCACCGGCAAGGCCCCCGAGGGCTTCTACACCGCCAAGGAACTGGAAAGCCAGCTCGCCGATGCGAACTCGCCCCTGCCGGCTCAATTTCGCTGGTTCTTCGAGCTGATCAAGATCAACCTCAGCGAGGACATCAACGAACGCTACTTTACCGCCCGGGAAATCAAGACCGACCTGGAACAGAAGCGCGTCACCAAGGAGATCGCCTGTCCCAAGTGCCAGGCCTCGAACAAGGTGCGCTCGCCGTATTGCATCAAGTGCGCCGAGCCGTTGACCGACCCGACCGCCCCGTGCGCCATGTGCGGCAAGAACAACCGCATGGGCAGCCGCTGCTGCATCCATTGCGGCAATCGGCTACGATGAAAATGGGCGCAAACTTCCGGCAAAAAATAATGAGCAATTCAGGTTGGAAATTAGGTGGGTTTAAGTCTGCTCAAAAATGGCAGAACCAAATGCAAAAGCGGGGTTGGACCTTGAACCAGATTACGGAAGCAATCCAGAACGGTCAGCAGTTTCCAGCTCAGAATTTGATCAACCCAGGTAATCCCGCTACGCGATACGTTCATCCAACGACGGGACGATCCATAGTGGTGGATAACGTGACAGGGGAGGTGATTCATGTCGGGGGAGATGGATTTGTCTACTAATCTTGTTGAGATTTATGTTGCCCTATTAAAGGAGGGGACTACCGTTTTTCGGCCCACCAAGGGTAAGCTGTTGGGGCCGAATAAAGTCGAAATTTTGCCGACGGTGAATTATGATCCTGAAGACGAAGAATGGGAATTTACCCCCGGCAGCATTGTTGAATGTATTTCGGAGAAACGAGAGGGGCGTGAGGTATTAATCGCCCGACGGCAAGTTTCTTCATAGTGATAGCCGAGGTAATCAGTAATGGTTAGCGCGGCGGCGATGGTCAGAGGAGTGGCCGGCCGGCTGGCGGACCTGTTCTGCCGCAACGGTTACCTTCGTTTCCAGAACGCGGGACGGCTGGCGGCCGAGGGGTACTGGGGATACAAGAAGGGCGACGAAGTCCGCCTGGTCGCCGACTCGCTGGCGGAGTTGGCCGAGATCCGGCGACTGCTGCGGGCGGCGGGGTTCAAACCGGGGCGCCCCTTTCGCAAGGCCAAGCAGTACCGGCAACCGCTGTACGGTCGGTCGGAGGTAGTTCGCTTTCTGGCATTGGTCGGCCGCCGCAGCAAAAGACAGCCTCCGTAGCTTTGGGGAAGTCCTTTAGGTTGCGTTTTGCCATCCGCTTGGCGGTTTCGCGTGCGCCCCATCTAGGGTGAAGATACTGCGATACCGCCAAGCGGTTGTCCAGACGCAGTGGCAAGGAATCAATCCTCACCGCGCGAAGAATAAATCGTTTATTGTCGTCCCTGCTTCCCGGCCAGCGGAACCACGGACCCTGTGCTAACGGACCATTGCCATGGCCAATAACGAAGGTACTCCAAAGGGCGGCTTGTGGGCGCGCTTGTTCGGCGTCAGCCAGAGTGAGCCGGAAGAAAAAGCCGCCGAAGAGTTAACGCCGGAAATCGACGAGGCTCCGGCCCCGCCCGCTCCCGTGGTGGAAGCGCCGCCGGCCGCTGCCCCGGCTGCCGAGTCGAACGGGCTAAAGCCCGCACTACAAACACCTCCCCCGGCGCCCCTAACCCTTCCCCCCCAGGGGAGAGAGCGGGTCGAGGTGCTGGCAGCGACGCCCGCCGCGCCGGTGTTGGAAGCGACGCCAGCCGCCCCTGTTCTGGATCTTGAGCCGCCGCCGGCTGTAGTCGCCGAGGCGCTGCCGGAAACCTGTCCCAGTTGCGGCTCGCTCCGCAAAGGCACTTCCACCTTCTGCGACGACTGTGGCTGGATGTTCGCCGCCTCCAAACCGGCCGCCCGCGTCTCTTCCCCCCGTGCCACCATGCTGCAAGCCGCCGCCGTTCGCATAAAGGACCGCTACGAGGTGGGCCAGCTCATCAACGAGCGCGCCGGCATCTGCCGCTATCGTGGCATCGACCACGGCGCCGGCGGCCTGCCCGTCACGATTGTCTGGGCTCCGCTGCCGGAAATGGCCGAGCCGATTCTGGATGAACTTCCCCTGGCCGCCATCGAGGAGAGCGAGGTCATGCCGGCGTTCGAGGAAGCCGTGCCGGTGGCCAACTTCGCCGCCGCCGGATCCGATTGGCCCGGCCTCGCCTGGGAACGCGCCGTCCTGGACAAGGCCCAGCACCCGGCCCTGCCAAAGTTCGTGGACAGCTTCGTGGAAAATAATTTCGAGTACCTGATCCTGGAAGCTCCGGAAGGCCGGGGCCTGTGGGATGCCTGGGACGATCCGGATAACACCGGGGACACCCGCTACGGTTGGCTCAGGCAACTCGCCGAGGGCCTGCACGCCCTTTATCAGGCCGGGGCTATTATCGAAGGGTTTCGGCCCGACCTGGTCACCGTCACGGCCGACGGCCAGGCGATGATCGGCGACCTGTCCGACTTGCTGCCCCTGCCGCTGCCGCCCAGTCCACCCCTGCGGGCGACCCTGTACACCGCGCCGGAACTGATCCTGACCCCGGACCAGACGGATGGCCGGGCCACCCTCTACGGCTTCGGCGCTTTAATGTATTCCCTCGAATACCTGCATCACCCCCTGGAGGAAAAGGACTTCGAAAGCCCGTACACGCCCCGGCAAATCACCGATCGCTTCCCCGATGTCCACCCGCTGTTCATGCGGCTCATCAACAAGACGTTCGTCCGCGATCCCAATTGCCGCTTCCCCTCGGACGAGATGCTCAAGACCGATCCGTCGGGATTGACCGAGTTGGCCCGCACGCTGGACATATGCCGGCGGGCCTTCGACCAGGTCCGGCTCGATATTGCCGCCTGGACCACCACCGGCATGGTGCGGACCGGCAACGAGGACGCCTTGACCGTGCTGCACGGCGTGGACACCCGCCAAGATGACGTGCGCGAATACGCCCTGGTGCTCTTGGCCGACGGCATGGGCGGCTACGAGGCCGGCGAGGTGGCCGCCGACCTGGCCCTGAACACCCTGCGCCACTACCTTTTGCAACAGCCCGTGTTCGCCCCCCTGACCGGCGGCAAGGCGCCCGACGGGCCGCTTGATGTCGAGGCCCTCAAGAACCTCCTGAAGGAAGCGCTGCGCCATGCCAACAAGGAGGTGTTCACCTTCGGCCGCACGCCGGGCAAGGGCAAGCGCGGCATGGGCTGCACCGCCGAGGCGGTGTACATCGATTCGCGGAATCTCGTGGTTGGCCACGTCGGCGACAGCCGCACCTACCACCTCCACCAGGGCCGGCTCATCCAGCTCACCCGCGATCAAACCCTGGTCAACCGCCTGGTCGAGCTGGGTCAGCTCACGCCTGAGGAAGCCGAGGACCACCCGCGCAAGAACGAGCTGCAGCAGGCCATCGGCGGCCAGCCCGACGTCGCCCCCGGCACCTACAGCGGCCGGCTTAAACGCGGCGACTGGGTCCTGGTCTGCACCGACGGCCTGACCAACCACATTCCGTCGCCCGACCTGGAAAAGATGCTGACGCGCGAGGCCGCCTACTCCGCCGAGGAAGCCGCACGCCGCCTCATGAACCTCGTCAACCTCCGCGGCGCCACCGATAACGCCACGATAGTCGTGGTGCGGGCGTGTTAGAAGTTGGATCCTAAAAAATGGACCGATTCCTTCGCCGCTTGGTAAAACTTTGCCGCCACCGAACACAAAACATCACGCTGGCGGTCAGATTGGTTTTGAGGTAATTGAGCGTGAACTCGGTCTGAAGCTGCCAGTCGCCTACAAAGAATTGATCTACACATACGGTCATGGCATCTGGTTTGAAACCATCTTTATTTTCAGTCCGTTTGTTGCCTGGCTGTACGATCTGGACCCGTGGTATATGGGTCATGTGGGTTATGGTGCCCTAACCTGGTGTAAGAACCGCGCATTCCGGGAGCAATACCCGGAAGCGATTCATTACCCTATTTATCCGCAACTTGGCAAGCGCTTCCGCGCGTGTTGCCCCCTTGGCGCTGACCGCGAAGGGATCTTTGCCCCGCGCCCGGTAGCCGTTACCTTTCACACGTTCCACGAGCCTCCGCGATCAGGACATCTTACCCCTCATCATACCGCGCGACCGATACGGCGGCGTCATGAAAACCGACGGATGGAACCCCACCTTCGATGCTCGTCGCGCTGCGACTAAGGCCGCCCGGCGCCCACCTCCTCCTCGCCCCGCGAATCGAGGCGGGGCTCCAGCCGGGGGTCGCCCTTCTTGACTGAAATGGATCGAAAGAGCCGACCGGGAGAAAAACCGGCCGGCAAAAGTGGTACGCCAGCTACACTTTCACGGCCAAACCGCAAAGTTTCGACCAAATCGCGGCAATCCCATTCCCGCGACCGGTTCCGGTCGCCACAATTACATTGAGGATAATGGCGGTTGGAATTGCACCGCCTCTTCCTCCCCTCAAGGATTGGTCATGGTATGCCAACGGCCAAAATCGCTGTCCCCGCGTCCGGACAAACCGCTCCGGCGGTGGACGGGGTGGAGTTTCGCTCTGGGAGTGGTTTTGGCGTTTCCCCCGGCGGCGCCCGCCACGGCTGGGGACTACCAGGACATTCGCCACACCTTGCTGGCACGCAAGGTGCTGGAGGACGATCCCGCCCTGGCGACCCTCAATCTCGGGGTGAAAGTCGAGAACCGGGTGGCCACCTTGTGGGGCCCGGTGCCGTCGCTGGAGCTGGGAGGGCGGGCCGCCGAGCGGCTGCGGGGCCGCTCCGAATTTCGCGACGTGCGCAACGATCTCTATTTCGCCGTCAACGATCTATTCGGGAACTTGCCCTCGCCGCCCTTGTTTTTGCCCGAACCGCCGGCCGAAGTGCGGCGTCCCGCACCCCCGCCAGGTAAACCTCCCACCCCGGATTTCCGGCCGGCCATGGCCACTATTTCCTTGCTGCACCCCATTCAGGTCGAGGAAAAACTCCCTACCTATGGCCGCGTCCGGCCGCCGGCCGGTTCCCACGGCGTGTTGCTGGCCCGGCCGACGCTGGCAAAACAACCTCCTGGGAAACAGGCCCCCATCGTGCCGTTTCCCACCAAAGATAAGGTCCTTCCCGGGGTGATCGTCCTGAGGCCGGAGCTGCCGCCTGCTGAAAAAACCTTGGAACAATCCCTCCGCGAAATACACCGCGGCCAGGAGCGCTTCCACCGAATTCACCTTGAAGTCCAGGGCAGCCGCGTGATCCTCCGCGGCCGGCCGGCGGAATCGGAAACCCTGCACGACCTGGCCCGCCACGTGGCCCGGGTCCCGGGGGTGGAACGGGTCCTGGTGCAGGAAAAGTGAAACCGGCGTTGTGACTAATTCCAAGTTTAGCGGGGAGCCGAAGGCGACCGGTCTATTGCCCCTGCCGCGCCCACTTTTTGCGCTCCGCTTCCTTCAGCAATAATTTCCGCATGCGAATCGCCTTGGGGGTGATCTCGACCAGCTCGTCGTCCTCGATGTATTCCAGGGCCTGTTCGAGGCTGAGCTGGCGCGGCGGCTTGAGGATGATGCTTTTCTCCGCCGTCGAGGAGCGGACGTT
Source organism: uncultured Alcaligenaceae bacterium (assembly GCA_964518515.1). Taxonomy (GTDB): domain Bacteria; phylum Planctomycetota; class Planctomycetia; order Gemmatales; family Gemmataceae; genus CAZFGM01. The sequence continues at coordinate 8,321 of CAZFGM010000095.1, forward strand.
GGTCAGCTTTTTCTCGCGGCAGACGTTGACCGGCAGGTCGTTGTCGCGGCAGTGCTCGCCGGCGATCTGGCCTTCGTAGACCTGCTCGCCAGCGCCGACGAACAGGGTGCCGCGCTCCTGCAAATTGTCCAGGGCGTAAGCCGTCGAGCGGCCGGTCTCCGTCGAAACCATGACGCCGCTCACGCGCGCGGGAATGCTGCCGCGGACCGGTTGGTAGTCGTAGAAGTTGTGATGCATGATGGCTTCGCCGCTGGTGGCGTTTAACAGGCGGGTGCGCAGGCCGATCAGGCCGCGGGCCGGGATGGTGAATTCGACGTGGGTCATTTCCGCGCGAACGTCGAGCTTGAGGCACTCGGCCCGGCGATTGCCCACCAGCTCCATCACCGCGCCGACGTGCCGCGACGGCACATCGACGACCAGATACTCGATCGGCTCGAGGGTCTTGCCGTTCACCTCCTTGTTGATGACCTTCGGCTTGCCGACGGACAGCTCGTAGCCCTCGCGGCGCATGTTTTCCAGGAGGATGCCGAGGTGCAACAGGCCGCGGCCGGAAACGTGGAATTCGTCCTTCTTCTCCGGACTGGGCACGACGCGCAGGGCGACGTTGGATTGCAGCTCCTTCATGAGCCGGTCGCGCAACTGCCGGCTGGTGATGTAGGTGCCGTCCTGGCCGGCGAAGGGCGAGTCGTTGATGCGGAAGATCATGTCGAGCGTCGGCTCGTCGATCGTGATCGGCGGCAGGGCCACGGGGTGGTCGCCGTCGGCGATGGTGTCGCCGATATCGACGTTTTCCAGGCCGACCACGGCACAGATGTCGCCGGCGGTGACCTCGTTCGCCTCGGTGCGCCCCAGGCGGTCGAAGACGTAGAGCTGGGCCACCGTGTCGTCCACGCGCTGGACCGCGCCCTCTCCCGGGGAAGAAGGTTGCGCTGCGGGGTGCTTCAAAAGGGCGATGCGCTGGCCCTTGCGGATCGTGCCGGCAAACACCTTGCCGATGGCGATGCGGCCGACGTAATCGCTGTAGTCCAGCGTGACCACCAACATTTGCAGCGGTTTGTCCAGCTCGACCTCCGGCGGCGGCACGTGCTTGAGAATGGCGTCGTACAGTGGCCGCAGATCGGTGGCCGGCACAGCCAGGTCGGGCGTGGCGATGCCTTGCCGGCCGGCCGCGTAGATCGTCGGAAAATCCAGCGTCGCCTCGTCGGCGTCCAGCTCGACGAACAGATCAAAGACGGCGTTGAGGACTTCGATCGGCCGGGCGTCGTGGCGGTCGATCTTGTTGATGACGACAATGGGCCTGAGGCCGCACTCGAAGGCCTTGCGCAGGACGAAGCGGGTTTGCGGCAACGGTCCCTCGGCGGCATCGACCAACAGCAGGGCGCCGTCGGCCATCTTCAACACGCGCTCGACCTCGCCGCCGAAGTCGGCGTGGCCGGGCGTGTCGATGATGTTGATCTTGATGCCGGCGACGGAAAGGGCGATGTTCTTGGCCAGGATGGTGATGCCGCGCTCGCGTTCCAGGTCGCCCGAGTCGAGAATGAGGCCGTGCTGGCCGCCGGCGAGGCGGTCGAGTTCCTCGCGGCGAAACAGCCCCGATTGCCGCATCATCTCATCGACCAGCGTCGTCTTGCCGTGATCGACGTGGGCAATGATGGCCACATTGCGAAGGTCATTCCGCTTCATGCCGCTGTTACCTGGCAAACTCCACAGGCTCGAAGACTCGCCCGCGGGCTTGGGTCCGAAACTCCCTGGCGAAACGGGAGCGAAAAAGTATTATAGGAGAACCCGGCGGAATTGGGGTAGGCCGATTCCTCCACCTGTCCAATCGCCTAGTCCTTCAAGGAGACCATCATGCGCTGGCCAACCATGAGCCTATTTTTTTTGGCGATTCCGTTCCTTTCCGCAACGCATGGGAGCGATGCCGATCTGGCAAAACTACAAGCCAAGGTTCGGGCGGCCCAAGCGGAGGTGCAAGCCGCCCAGGCGACCCTTCAGGAAGCGCAGGCGCGCTGGGCAAGAGGGAAGGATCTTTTCGCGAGGAAGGCCATTGCGGCCCAGGAATTGGACAGCATTGAGAAAACCCTCAAGCGCACCCAAGCCGATCTTGCCGTGAAAGAGCTGGCCCTGGTCCAAGCGCGCCAGGACCTGGAACGGCACGGCCACCACGCCCTTGCCGGCAGGAAACTCATTCGCGTGGCCTCGCCGGTCGCCGGCATCGTGGTGATGCCTGACAAAGAGCGCCGCCTGGCTCCGGGAGACCGTGTCAAGAAAGGAGACCTTTTGCTGCGCCTGGATGATCGCCTGGCCGCCCTGGATATGGACATGAAAAAGACCCACGTCCTGGCCGCCGAGGGGGAAATGAAAGCCACCGCGGCCGCATTGCGCGCCGCCCAGGTCACCCTGAACCGGCACAAAGAACTTTTTAAGCAAGGGACCATTGGCCAGGAAACCGTCGAGGCGGCTCAGGCTACCGTGGAACGCTACCGCGCCGAGGTGGATGCCAAAAAGGCGCGGTTACAGACTACCCACGTCGAGCTGGAACGTGCCCGCGTCGTGGCCGAGATGCATTCCCTTCGCAGCCCGGTGGATGGCGTGGTTCACGCCGTCCATAAAACTTTGGGCGAGGGTGTGCAAGCCCTGGAAACCGTGGTGGTGATCCAGGTGGATACTCCGAAGAAATGAGATATTCTGAGCCCGAAGCGCCAGCAAGGGGCCAGACGGAATCCCTTGCTGGCGCTTCGGGCTCAAAAATCAAACCTCCCCGTGCGAGGTGGCATTCCATGGACCTGTATCTCATCCGTCATGCCGACGCCCTGGCCCTGGGCGACCGGGGCATTGCTAGCGACGCCGAGCGCCCGCTCAGCGATCTGGGCGAAAACCAGGCCCGCGCCCTGGGTAAAGGACTCCGCCACCGCGGCATGCGCTTCGACAAAGTGGTGACCAGTCCTTACCTGCGGGCCCGGCAAACCGCCGACGCCCTGTTGTCCGGCTGGCCGGCGCCCGTCCCCGAGGTGCTGGTCTGCGAGGACCTCGTTCCCGACGCCAAACCCAAGAAGCTCGCCCGCTTCCTGACCGGCGGGAGCATCGCCCTGGTCGGCCACATGCCGCACCTCGGAATCCTGACGGCCTGGCTCATCGGCAGCAAGAAAGCCCAGATCAACCTGGCCAAGGCCGGCGTGGCCCATGTGGCGTGCGGCGACGAGTTTCAGAAAGGGGCGGGCACGCTGGTCTGGTTGGTGACGCCGGAGTGGTTGAAAACCTAAGTCCACTTCTGTCCTAAAAAGCAATTGACTATGGGTTACACCTTGGCAAGCTATGCAGTTTTACACGCCGGTTTCGAAGGCCTGGCCCAAAGACCGTCTTGACTTCCTTTCTTGCAGGTCAAGTGTCCTTTTTTTATAATCAAGCCCTCAGGAATGGAAATTGCTTCCACGATAGGGGAACTCATGGCCGGCTTCGGAAAATCACCCGGGTTCGTTGTGATCGCCTTGCTCTGTGGCACCTTGCTGGCGAGCAAAGTCCAGGCCAGGGAAAAACCATTCCCTGAGGGAAGCAAGAAAGGCGCCCGCTACAACGTCCTGGTGGTTATCGCCGACGATCTCCGCAACGATCTCGGCTGCTACGGCCATGCCCTGGTGAAGGCGCCGCACCTCGATCGGCTGGCCGCCCGGGGACTGCGCTGCGACCGCACCCAGCGCTATCGCTACACCGAATGGGGGGAGGCCAGCGTGGAGCTGTACGACCACCAGCCCGATCCGGGGGAGTATCGCAACCTGGCCGAATCCAAGGCCCATGCCGAGGTGGTGGCGGCCCTGCGGCGGCAGATGCAAATCGGCTGGCGCGGCGCCTTGCCGAAAAAGGACTAAATTCTATGTGCGGGAAGCGGCTGCCAGCTGCCAGGAATAGAATGAGACCGGAGCTAATGTGGCAACCATCCAGGAGGGTATGCTATGCCTTATACTGCTTTCCACGAACTGTTTCCCGAGGTAGCCAAGAAGGAAACGCGCAATCTCACGGTGCCGCCCGGATCGGACCTGGGGTTGCCGCCGGGCAATTACCTCTTTATTGAGTTGTACTGCGATGAACGCAAGTGCGATTGCCGCCGCGTCTTCTTCAACGTGTATTCGTCGGCGCGCAAGGACACCGAAGCCGTCATTGCCTGGGGCTGGGAAGACCGCGCTTTCTACGCCCGGTGGTTTGGCCGCGACGACCCCCGGATGATCAAGGAGATGCAAGGCCCGATTCTGAACGTGGCCAGTCCGCAGAGGGAATATGCCAATATCCTTCTTGGTCTAACCGAAAACCTTCTTCTTCAGGATGCGCGCTACGTGGAGAGGATAAAGAGGCACTACGCCATGTTCCGGGAGAGAATTGATGGCCGGAAAAAATAAGAGAAAAAATAAAGGAAACGCAAGGTTGGTTCGCCCCGAAGCGAGGAGTTACCATCGTTAAGAGAAAATCGCGCGCAGCGGCGTGCCGCCAACCTTGATCACCGACAGCTTCGGTTCGCTCCAGTTCTGGGACGGCCGAAGAGGAAGACAGGCCGGCTCCGGCCACCTTTCCCCGGACCACCGCCATCATTTTGATATTGCAGGAAATTAGGGAATAATGCAAAATTCCGCCTTCTGCCAGGGAGGGCAGGAAAAATGGCGGCTATTGCGCAGATGCCAGCGGTAATTGTTTCTGAGGAAGAGTTGAAGCCATTTGGGCTGCGCTGGCAAGAGAAGCAGAGTCTCCCTCGCACTCCTCCTTGCTCGTCCTCTCAACTCGGCAATGTTTTTGATAATTGCATCGGAAAGGCCCTGGCGACGCTTTTGGGTGGAGTGAAGGTTGTTGTTCCCAATGCATACGCGATTCGTCCAGCCGAAGATGATGTAGTCGAGGTTGGCCCAGTTCGAATCGTAGGCGGTATCCGACCCCAGAACTTCGATGTCGGTTATCGGCCGGATGGTGTTCGGTTCGCGTTCGACAGCAAAACTCTCAATGACCTCAAGAGCGTCCGTAAGAACTACCAGAACATGATTAACGACCTTGGTACAGAAGCCACCACTGTCCACACGCGGTTCCCTTATGCGGTCGTTGCTTTTATGGTCATCATCCCAAAGCCGTGTCTTTTGGGTGGCCAGCGGATGGCCCTCACCCGAACTCTGGAACGACTGAGCGGGAGAATCGCTCCCATTGACAGTTCTCACAAGGCCGAGGCGATTTCTCTGGTGCTATGGGACCCAGCTACCGGAGCCATCTCATCTGATTGGCCAGCCGACGATTCACCACTGCGGATCGAATCGTTTTCCAAGCAAGTCGAAAGGCATTACATTGAACGCTACAAGGGGTTGCCGCCGCACGATGTTGACGAACCGGCTATCGAAGCCGAAGCTGAGGTTGAAAAGGAAAGCTCACAGCCTATTTAGACTGTTTCTTCCGTGATAGGCGACGCTCACGCATCTTTTCCCATATCTGCCGGAGCATCACGCATTCAGGCCCCGACAGCCCGACTTTCCGCAAAATCAGGCGATCATTTTCCTTTAGCGCTTCGGAAATCCTTCCGGCGCGGACCATGTGGTTTACTTCTGAAAGCGGTACTCCCTGGTGAAGGCTTCTTGGCATTAACAACCGCTCCGCTTCGTTCGGTTCAAGTTCTAAAACTCCTCCGCCGTAGCTACGTCCTTCGATCTCAGCAGACGCTGCCGTAAGGTGCGTGTAAACGTTCTCCACCGTAGCAGTAGGGTTCCGCCGACATCGCATCCGATGAATCGTATCCGTCGAAACGGCCTTGGCTTGATTCAGCACCGCACGCGGGAAGTCGTAAATCTGACGGAAAAAGAAGCAGTCAGGAACCCACACAGACGGCACTGCGTACCAAGGTTTGCGGATTGAACACTTGTAGCCCAGATGGAATTCCTTTCCTTCTCCGATCTTGATGTATCGGCGTGCCCATGAATTAAGTGGGGGCTTTCCAGGAGCTGCAAGCATCAGCAAATGAACATCCAGTCCTGCGTCCGCGAATGAGCGCCATTCCTGGCCGTCCACGATCGCGCCCTTCAATTGCGACGAACGACCGATGAGCGGAACAGTGTAGTCGCTAAGGTCGAAGCTCTCGATTGCTTCCTTCGATACCACGAAAAACTCGTTACGGCCAGTGACTACTCCGACATCGACTTCCGCATGATGCCGAAGATTGGCGACCTCTGGATGCGTTCTCAGGGCGCGCATTAAGCCGATCTCGTTCTGGTTCAGGAAATACTTCAACCACTTTTCCGTCGAATGGTCCAAGATACTATATTCGCTGTGGGCTTTATTATTCGGACGGGTGGCCAACAGTTCGGCTAGGCTATGCGTTTCAACCATTTCAATAAGCGCTTTGGCCAACGGCCCGTGCGAGTAATTATCGGCAAGAAGCAGCACGGTTTCCTGTTCGGCACCCTCAAAGACCAGATGGTTACATGCAAATATATGAATGCGTTGGAAGTGGTTAGCAAGATATTTCCGCAACTGCGCCGCGTAGCTGACTTGAAGGAGTTCTGCCGGCAGAACAAACGCAAGCCGTCCGCCTTCGTTGAGACTTGCGGCCGCGCCCACCAGGAAGGGAACCCAGGTGTTCGTGAGCTTGTTCGGCCGAAGCCCTATCTCGGACATGAGCGCCATCGCACGGGAGCGCGAAGGTTCCGGAAAGTTTTGGTAGCGAATGTAGGGCGGATTCCCGATTGCACAGTCGAATTTTCGACCCGACCTTTTGAGCCACGCAAAGAAGTCCGCACAAGCAATGCTACCGTTGGGATCGATCCCCAGGACTTCCTTGAGGCGGCCTGATGCCTTACGCGCTTCCTTCATCTCTACTTCAACGCCAGAGATTTGCTTGATCGCATCTTCCGGTTTCGCGCCTAATTCAAGCAAGTGGGCACCGATGGCAGCCAAAAAAACCCCATTTCCGCTACTTGGTTCAAGAACTTTATCGCCCTTGGACCGAATTGCCCAACCGGATAGCCAAGCGGCAATCTCAGTCGGTGTGTAGTACCCGCCCCTAAGTTTGGTTTCCGAGTTTGTTGCCAGAGTTGCCATCGGAT
>CAZFGM010000096.1:0-11585 GCA_964518515.1 uncultured Alcaligenaceae bacterium
GATTTTGATGCCCTCTTGAGATTTCAAGGAGTACATGGAATGATGGGCCTAATCGGGATGCCTCTAGCCATAGCCCGCCCCGGTGTTGTTCAATAAAATCAAATCGTATCTAATAAACCTACCGCAACCTTTCAGAATTCCCATGGCAATAGTCCTGATTACTCCCGCGACGTTGGCCGGTTTCGATGGCGTGTACTTACAAATCCTGAAAGAAGCAGGCTTCGAAACCACTTTCCCTGCGCAGGCGGGGCTGCTCACGGAAGAAGATTTGCTCCGGCAACTGGAGGGGGTTGGGGCGACTATCGCCGGCGCGGAGCCGTATACGCGGCGCGTACTGGAAGCGCATCCGCAGCTGCGCGTCATCGCCCGCGCCGGCGTGGGTTTTGACGCGGTGGATCTGCAGGCCGCCAATGATCGGGGCGTTGCCGTCGTCATCACGCCGGGCACCAACCAGGAGTCGGTGGCCGAGCATACGTTTGCCCTGATCCTGGCTCTGGCCAAGCACCTGATTGGCCAGCACCTGGGGACGCGCGCAGGAAAATGGCCGCGCCAGGCCAATCTCCCCTTGCGCGGCCGGACGCTGGGCATCGCCGGCCTGGGCCGCATAGGCAAGGCGGTAGCCGTCCGCGCCGCCGCCTTCGCCATGCCCCTTTTGGCTTACGAGCCTTATCCCGATCAAGCCTTCTGCGCGCACTACCACATTTCCCTGGTCTCCCTGGAGCGTTTGCTGGCCCAGAGCGACTACGTGAGCATTCATGTGCCGCTGTCGCCCCAATCCAAGCATCTCATCAACAAAAAGACGTTGGCCCTGATGAAACCGACGGCCTTCCTGATCAACACCGCCCGCGGCGGGTTAGTGAACGAGCCGGATCTGGTGGAAGCCCTCCGGACGAAAAAAATCGCCGGCGCCGGCCTCGACGTCTTCGAACAGGAACCGGTGCCCCAGGATCATCCGCTATTGAGCATGGATAACGTGGTGGTGACGCCGCATGCCGCGGGCGTGGACCTGCAATCGCGCGACGACATGGCCGTGTCCGCCGCCCGTGCCATTATCGCCCTGAAGCGTGGCGACTGGCCCGCCGACCAGGTGGTCAATCCGGAGGTGAAGGCGAAGTTTCGCTGGTAAGCGGGGAGGCGGGGTCGGGAAACTCGCGTTGGGGCGTTTTTTGCGCGGGGGGGCAACTGCTGGCCGGGCGGGGGGCTGTTTTCCGACGATTCTATCACATCGACATTTCCCCCCTCGGTGCCGTCGTGCAGATGGCCTTTCACTTGCCGCCGGCGAATCACTGAATCCGGCCCGCACTTTTCCTTGATTGTATTGCAAACCGTAATACAATTAGGAAAAGGAGTTCAACCGATGAAAAAGCCACGTTGGAGGAAAAAACCGGTTAATGGTTCCCGCACGCTCGTGGTCCGTCTGGACGATGAAAGTAAAACCTACCTGTCGCAAGCCGCGAAACTGCGACGCCTCAGCGTGAGCGCTTATGTTCGGACGGTAACCGTGGCCCAGGCACGGCGTGAGGTGCAGGCCGCACGCGCGCAAACCCTATCCTTGACGCCGGAAGAACAACTGGCCTTCTGGGAGGCGCTGAATGAGACTCCCTGTCTGACCGAGGCGCAGCGCGAGCTTGGCTCTTTGATGCGAGGTGCATCGTGAGCGGAGTCCGGTTTCCCGAAGGGCTCCGCCTCGAACCTCTCCAACGCGAACATCCGCGCCGGGATTTCCATTGTGGGCAGGAGAAAGTGGACGACTGGCTGGCCACCAAGGCATTTCAACATCAAGAAAAACATCTCTCGGTAACGCGCGCCCTGCTCGACGCGGCTGGTGCCATTGCCGGCTACTATACCCTGGCGACGGGCCAGGTAGATTTCGGCGATCTGCCTGCAGATATCAGCAAACGACTCCCGCGCCGGACGCTGCCGGTGGCGGTTCTGGCGTGGTTAGGAGTCAGCGTTGCTCATCAAGGCCAAGGGCTGGGACGCGCGCTTCTTGCACAGGCCTTGTGTGACTGCCACGAAGCGGGAAAAACTTTCGCCTTCATCGCGGTGATCCTTGATTGTATCGATGATGCTGCGAAAACATTTTACCAGAAGTGGGATTTCGAAGAGTTGCCGGGCCACCCAGCGCGACTATTCCTGAGCACGAAACGACTGGATGTGATGATGGAGAAGCCGTGAGCCTGGTTACTTCCGCCCTTCTTCCCCCAGCATCTTTTCCAGCGATTCAATGGCTTCGCGGACGCTGTCGAGATTGGGGTTGAGGCTCAGGGTGCGGCGATAGGTGCGCAGGGCGGCGCGCAATTTTTTCTGCTTCAGGTAGCACTGGGCCATGCCGCTGGCGGCGCCGAAATGATAGGGGTTGAGCTTCAGGACTTTCTGGCAATCGACGACGGCGCGGGCAAAGTCGCCCTGGCGGTAGAGAAAAACCGCCCGCTGATTGTAGGCCTCGGCGAAGTTGGGGGCTTTTTGCAGCAAGGCTTCGAAGCCGGTCAGAATTTCCGGGCCGTCCGCCCCATCGATGGTTTTGCGCACCAGGCGGTGGAGTTGCTGGTTGTTTTCCGGCGCATCGGCGCGGAACCACACCGACCACAAGGCTTCCTCTGCCACCTGGCGGACGCCCGGGTCCTCGTCGTGGAGCATGTCGGCCAGGGCTTCGTTGACCGCCATGGTGCCGCACAAGCCCAGGGCCAGGACAGCGGCTTGACGGACCTCGGCGAGCTCGCCGGCCAACAGCCGCTGCAAAGTCGCTTCGGTATACCTTTTTTCGACTTGTTTCTGGAAGCGCTTCAAACCGGCCCGAAAACGCCGCGCCCACGCCGCGTCCGGCTCGGGGCCATGGCGCTGCGGCAGGTCCTGAAAATATTCCACGATCAACGGCAGGCTCATGTTGCACCTCGCGGTAGGATTCCCCGGTGAATGTATTCTTCCCGCGCGTTCGGGGCAAGCATAAAGAATGGGGACGGCAGAATAAAGGAGAGTAAAAAAAGTATTGCAAGCTCCGTGACGATCCTTCGAGCCTGGGAGTGAATGAGGGAAGGCTCGCCGCGGAGCTTGAAATACTTTTTCTTCATTCCTTCCGCGGTTCCAGCTCCGACGCCGGCGGCATGGACCGGACTTCCGGACCCGGCGGGGATTGGCCTTCCGGACCGCCGGGGTTTACTTGCCTTTCCCGGTAAGTTGTTCGACCCGTGACAACCATGCGGCGAAGTGGGGGCATTTGCCTCGGATCACGTCCAGACCGATTAATTCCGCCACCTGGGGTCCCACAGCGGACTTCGCGTCATTGTAATCGGGAAGCTCGGCAATAATTCGCTTGCTCGGGGCCGAGTCTTGTCCGTCGTCGATCCACTCAGGCGTGGCGTGCCCCTCAGCGATGGCCTTGAGCGCAGCAATCTGCTTTTCATGGTGGTCGTAAAAGTACGCGAACCAGGTCGGATCAGAAAAAAGATAAGCTTCGTATTCGTGCAATTGGATGTACGGCACGAACCGGTCATCACCGATGTCCATGGCGAATGCTTGCTCAAGTGCCTCAATCCGCTGGTCGGGCAGGTGGCGCAGTTTTTCGGCCTCAGCCAACCCCGGAAACTCGGCATGGATGCCATACAAGTCGATCATGGTGGTAAAGAATACGTCTGGACCTTTCTCCTGGGCGAGAAACCGCAGGATGTCATTCTTCATCGGCGCGTACTTGCGGCCCCCGCCTCGATGTACCCTTCCTTTTTTCCTGGCATGAGCGATGAGTACCGGAGGATGCAAATACACTCCCAAGTTGGCGAGGTGCGGCTTCAGCACCGTGTCGGCGAAGGTAAGCTCGGTCGGTCCTTCGGCGAACAAGTAGAGGCGCGACATTAGTGCGGCCCTCCACCGATGACATTCTTTTCCCAGACTTCGCCAAGGGTGTATTCGTCGAGCCAGGCCTTCAGTTTTTCTGGATCGGGCCGTTCGAACTGCGATTCCTTTCCCTCCCGGTTTACAACGACCACGTCTTCGGGATCAAAGTTGTCTAGGAAAGAATTCGACTGGGTGCTGATAAAGACTTGCGTGTGGTGGGCTGCTTTCTTGAACAGCGCTGCGACCATGTTGAGAGCGTAGGGATGCAGCCCCAGTTCCGGCTCATCAACGATGATGAGATCCGGCAACTCGTCTTCGGGCTGCATGAGCAGCGTGATAAGGCACATGGCGCGCAGCGTACCGTCCGAAAGCTGGTGCGGACCAAATACTTGATCCGATCCTTTGTGACGCCACTCCAGGACGATGTCCTCCTTGTTAGGACCGGCTGGCTTGAGATCGAAGTCATCGAAAAAGGGCGCAATAAGACGGATTGTGGCGACGATGCGCTCGTAGACTGCCCCGCCATTCTCTTCACAAAGACGCAGCAGGAACGCGGCCAAGTTCCCCCCGTCGGAATGCAGCAGACGATTGTCACCGATATAGCTATGCTGGCGAACGCGGGCCGTTGACGACGTTTCGTGGAAGTGGTACACCCCGCAGTCCGTCAAGAATGTGCGTATCAACATTCCAGTTTGATCGATATCGGTTGTCGGGTGATCGGGATTGTATAACGTATCCAGCTTGCTCTCAGGATACCCTCCCCGAACGGTAACCGTAGTCCATCTGGATATTACCGGGGGATTTATTGGAGCAAATTTCAGCATTTCGTGAGCGAAGACCAGGGTATCCACGGGTGCATGAAGCAGTTGCATGTCAAATGCGCCCACGCCGATGTCCAGATCGAACTCAAGTTGGGCCTCCATCTCCCGTGTCATTAGAGTGCCGAAGTGTAAAAGAGAACGCGCATACCCCGTCGTGCCGATGTACTGCTGGAGTTGGCCGGCCATCATCTCGTTGAGCATCTTGAAGAATGAGACGAGGTTACTCTTGCCAGCGCCATTCGCACCGATCAGGACGTTCAGGGGGCGCAGTTCAAGGTCCATGGCCTTGATGGTTTTAAAGCCTTTGAGGATCACTCGTCGCAGCATGGCCAAATGTCAGTCTCCTGGATCCCTTATTTTTTCCGCAACTCCAATTCCGCCGCCGGCGGCATCTGCCGGACTTCCGGACCCGGCGGGGGTTGGTCTACCGGACCGGGATTCAAGGCCACCGTGGCTTTCGCCTTCTTCCAGGCGGCCACGTCCTGCTGCAAGACGTGCACCGCCTTGTCGAGCTGCGGGTCCTGGCCGCGGGCCAGGTCGTCCGGGGACAGGTCCACCCGGTAGTCCGGAATCACGCCTTCCTTTTCCATGTTCACGCCCTTGACGGTGATGACGCCGATGCGCGGCGTGCGGAAGATCGAGCCGTCGATCAGGCGGATGTTGCGCGTGCCGATGACCTGGCCGCCGGTCTGCTGGCCGACCAGCTTGCCCAGGCCCAGCGTGCGCACGGCGTGCGGGAAAATCTCGGCGTCGCTGAACGAGCGGTTGTTAATGAGCACGATGAGCGGCTTGGTCCACTTGCGGTCGCTGGAGTTGAGGACGGCGCCGTGGCCGCCGTGGCGGTGGTGGAAGAAAGTGTGTTCCTTGCCGCCCAGGTAGTTGAGGACCTTGTCGTGGGTATAGCCGCCGCCGTTGTAGCGGACGTCGATCACGATCGCTTCCTTGTCGAAGCAATCGGAATACAGCGCGCGCAGGAAGCGATCCAGTCCGCTGTCGAGCATGTTGGGGATGTGAATGTAGCCGAGCTTGCCCTTGCTGAGCTGGACGACGCGCTGGGAGTTCTTGGCGACCCAGCGTTCGTACATCAAGAGGGCGGTGCCGTTGGGTCCGGCGCGGGAAGCGGCCTTGACCTCGACGCGGCGGCGGTCCTTGGCATCGGCGGGATTGGCGGCCACTTCCAGCGTGACGACCTCGCCGGCCTTGTCGTTGAGCAAGGTGGCCAGGTCCACGCGCTGGCTGATTTCCGCGCGATCGATGGAGAGAAGGACGTCGCCGGGTTTGAGGTTCAGGCCGCGCTTGTCGGCCGGGCCGCGCTTGAGGATTTCGGCTATCTTCAGGCCTGGTCCCTTGTGCGCCGGATCGAACAACAGGCCCAGGTCGGCGGTGGTTTGCTCCGGGCTGCCGAGGAAGCCGGCAATTTCCAGGTGCGAGGCGTTGAGCTCGCCCATCATCAAGCTGATGAGGGCGTACAGGTCTTCCTTCATGACGCAATGCTGGACGATGGGGCGATACTTGTCGCGGACGGCGCCCCAGTTGGCGCCGTGGAACAAGGGATCGTAGAAGTTTTCCCGCAGCGCCCGCCAGGCCTGCTCGAACATTTCGCCGAACTCTTCATCGCGGCGCACGCTAAGGCGGGCGTTGAAGCTGATGGAACCCAGGCTCGGTCCGAGACCGGGGAAGGCGCTGGCGGTGCGGAGGCTGCCGTTGCCGTCGCGGAAGTAAATGATGCTCGAGGCGAGGCGCGACCACTGGATTTGCGTGGGCTTGACATTGCCGGTGGTCAGACGGGTGACCTGGCCGCCGTCGGCCTGGGCCACCCACAGGTCTTCGGCGCCGTCCACGGTGGCGCGGAAGGCGACGCGGTTGCCGTCCGCCGATATGGCTGCTTCGCTCACCGTCATGGTGGTGGGAATGCCCACGCGCAGGTGGATGTCCTCCCAGTCAATTTCGCGGCTCACCGGCGCGCCTGGCACGGCCGGCCGTTGCAGGGCCAGGACGCACAGGCTCGACTGATTGCCGCGCCGTTGGCTCAGGAACGCCAGCCGGTTGCCCGTCTGGCTCCAGGTCACGCCGGCGTTGTAGGTGGCGAAGCGGGTGATGTTGCGCGGCGGGTCGGCCGGCGTCGCCCCCCCGGCCGGCACAATGTACAGCTCGCTGGCGAACGAGCCATCCATCCGCGCATAGCACAGCCATTTCGCATCCGGCGACCATTCGTAATCGATGACCTGGCCGTCCGTGACGATGGTTTTGACGTCGCTGCCGTCCGGATTCATGGTCCACAGCTTACCCGAGCGAATGAAAGACACGCGCTTGCCGTCGGGCGAGAAGTTCAGGCCGAATTCTTCCTCCGGCGTATTGGTAAGCTGCTTGGCCTTGAAGCGATGGGCTTTGGTCAGCTCGGGATGTTCCGGGTCGTCCGGCTCCAGGAGGTAAACGTCTTCCTGGCCGCCGCGGTCGGACAGGAACAGAATTTTTTTCGAGTCGGGGGACCAAACGACGCCGTGATCATAGGCGGGATGCTCGGTCAGGCGCTTGGCCTTGCCGCCGGAGCGCGGCACCAGGAAGATTTCGCCGTGGACGACGAAGGCCACGTGCTTTTCATCGTGGGACAGGGCGAATTCCGTGGCCCCCGTAGTGAAGGTGGCGAGGCGCTCGGTATTGGTTTTGTCATCAGCATGACACTCGATGGCCAGCTTGCGCGGCGTGCCGGAGCGGGTCGAGACGAGCCACAGGTCGGCGCCGCATTCGTAGACGATCCATTCGCCGTTGCCGCTGAGGCGGGCCTTGCGCACGGCGTCATCCTTGTGGTGCGTGACATGCCGCGGCGGTCCTTTGACCGCGCCGGTCTTGCTGTCCAGGTCCTGCTTGACGACGTTGGCGGTGCCGAAAAATTCGGACACGTAATACAGGGCCTGGCCATCGGGCGCCCACATGGGCCAGTTGTCCTGGCCGGTGAAGGCGGTGATGGGCCGGTGGGCGCTGCCGTCGGTCTTGCACAGCCAGATGTCGTCGTTGGACGAGCCGCGATAGCCCTTGCGATACCAGGTTCCCGGCCCGCGGACGTAAGCGATGTCATCGCCCCGCGGGGAAAATGCTCCTTCCCGCCCTTCCGTCCTGCCGATGCGTTCGGCCCGGCCGCCGGTTACCGGCACGGCGTACAGGCCCGCCGTCTGGGGAAAGTCGGTGCCCCGGCCGGACGTGAACAGCAGCTTCTTGCCGTCCGGTGACCAACCGGTGACGAAATCGTCGGCGGAATCGTGGGTCAGGCGCGTGGGCCGGCCGCCCTGGACCGGCACGACGAAGACGTCGTAGCTGCCGTGGCGATTGGAAGAAAAAGCCAGGTGCCGGCCGTCCGGGCTGAAGACCGGCCCGACATCGTGCTTTTCGTGCATGGTGACGTGTCGCGCCACGCCGCCGCTGGCCTCGACTACCCAGATGTCCCCCAAATAGCTGAAGGCCACCCATTTGCCGTCGGGCGAGATGTCGGGGGTGCGGGCGAAACGAATGGGTTCGGAGGCCTGGGCATGCACCACAGGCTCCAGGGAAACGGCCGTTAGAAGGGCCACGAGCATAGTCCGCGGTCGGAGCATGGTTGGTATCCTGCAAGGTGGGAAGGGCGAGCGTTTTTTGCAGATTTCATAATAACAACCCCAGGGACGGATTTCAAAAGAGAAGGCGGGATTTGACGGAAAAGTTACAGATTCGCGGGGGGCATGGTAGAATCGGGATTTTGTAATGGGAAACGATGAGCGGACGAGCGTCCGGCTTGGACGAGCGGACGAGGGGGACGAGCGGACGAGCGGGGACGGCGGGACGAGCGGCGGAAGCTTCTTTCGCACGCCCGCCATGCTATAATGGGAGTTGTCAGAACCAGCGACGGGAGGAGTATATGGCGCAGCAGGTAATCGAAATTGTGGATTGCGGCCGTGGGCCGCAGCTCTCGACCAGCCGCATTACCGTCCAAGATCTCGTCCCTTACCTGCAACAGCAATACAGCTACGAGCAGATTGTGGACATCATGCCGGTGTTGACCGTGGAAGAAATCCAGGTTGTGGAGCGGTACGTGCAGGAGAACTACGACGCCGTGATGGAACAGGACCGGCGCATTCGCGAGCGCGCCGCCGCCCGCAGGAAGTCTCCGCGGATCGAAGAGGCCGAGCGCGCCCAGCGGCTGCAACGCCTGGAAGCGGCGCGGCAACGGATTCGTCGGCAAAACCAGGAGCCCAACGTTGATCACACTGCTGGCTGACGTGAATATCGAGGGGCACGTCCGCCGACTGGCGGCCTTGATGCAAACGGACTATTGGCGAGAATTGTGGGACCACCTGCACCTTCGTTTGGTCACATTCGCCACGGTTGGTCTTGCGCCCAAGGAAATGGACTCCCAAGTGTGGCAAACCTGCCAGCAGCAACAGCTGTATCTGCTAACCAATAACCGCAACGACGACGGTCCCGATTCCCTCGAAGCGACCATCCGGTCAAAAAATACCATCACCAGCTTGCCGGTCTTCACGTTGTCCGATGCGGACCGGATATTTCATAGCAAGGATTACGCGCAGCATGTGGTAGAAAGCTTATTCGACTATCTGCTCCGCGTTGACACCTTGCGCGGTACTGGACGCCTTTTCCTCCCTTGACGTGCACGCCTGGAGACGGAGCCAACCATGCCCAAGGCCAAGCTGGAACCCTCCCCCTCTGGGGGAGGCGCCCTTTTGTTTCCTCTCCAGGATAATTTGGCGTGGAATGAAACTGCCGAGGAATTGGCCCGGTATTTTTTGACAAGGACAGTAAACTTATCGGAAAGGCTCCACCATGTTACGCCTGCCAGGTCTGTTTTCTCTTTGCCTCATTGCCGGCTGGACCGGATCGCTCTTTAGCCAGCAACGGCAAGGCATGCTCGACGTGATCCCGGCCGACGCGGCGGCGGCCCTGGCCATCCGCAACCTGGAGGAGCTGGAAAAGAAAGGGGACAAGTTCGTCGCCGACGTCGATCTGAAACTGCCGATCCGGCCGTCGCAGCTGTTTGCCGACGTGTACCGCTTTCTCGGCATCCAGGGCGGGGTCGATACCAAGGGCTCGGCGGCCATCATCCTGCTGCGCCCGGAAAAGGAAGGGGGCAACATCGGCGACTTTGAACGCCTCCTCGTCGGCGCCCTGCCGTTCACCGACCTGGACAAGCTGGCCGTCAACTTCGGCTTCAAGCCGGGCGAGCTCAAACCCAAGATTATTGCAGGCAAAGACCGCGACGGCGGCAGGTTCGGCAAATTCTTTTTTGCCCGTGACAAGCACCTTTTCCTGAGCCAGCACGAACCGGCGCTGAAACGGCTGAGCCAGGCCAAGCCCCTGTCCGGCCAGATCGATCCCCGTTCGCCCCTGGGCCAAGCGGATATTCTTCTCCATTTCGCGCCCGCTGCCCTGGGCGAAGAATGGAAGTTCATTCAGAAAGAGCTGGAGCGTGAATTCGGTCCCCTGGACGATCCCGCCGAGGAAAAAGTCCGCCAACAATTCATCAGCACGTTGGCCAGTCTGCGCTCCGCCACGGGGGGCGTTCACATCGACGACGGCCTGGGCCTGAACCTGGCCGCTCGGTTCGCCAAGGAAAAAAACGTCCAGGAATTCTTGACGGCCCTGCGGTCCACCGGCGGGCCGTCGCATCTGAAGGGCTTGCCCGAGGGCCGCGTCGTGGCCGCCCAGGCCATGACCGGCGACGGCCGCAACAACATCCTCATCGCCCGCCTGGTCGTCCATTTCCTGCTCAAGAACGTGTTGGAAACCAACCAGATCGTGTCGGCGACGGACCGGCCCAATTTCGTCGGCGTGTTCACCGAAGTCTGGCAGCGCTTGCAGGGCAGCCGGGCCGCCGTCTATCTCACCGCCGATGAAGCGAAGCGCGGCCTGTTCAGCCTGGTCGCCATTCTCGATGCCCACGACGCGGTCAAATTATTCGCGGAAATGAAAACCCTCGCCAAGATCGCCGATGGCTCCGTGCTGGACCTGAAAAAGAAACCCAAGGAAGAGGAAATCGACGTGGCCAAGCTGGTCCGCGACCTGGGCGACGACACCTACCGGGTGCGCGAGTCGGCCACGACGCGGTTGCGCCTTCTGGGCGAGCCGGCCCTGGCCTACTTGGAGAAAACCATTAACGATTCCAAAACCGATCTGGAGACCGTTCGCCGCGCCCAGAAACTCCGCGAGCAAATTTCCCGCGCCGCCGCCCAGCGCCGCAAGGAACTTTTGGCCAAGGACCTGCCGCCGTTTGTCCGCCCGTCGTTCTTCTTCGTGCCCCAGGCGGAAACCCGCGCCGGCGTGCCCGTGCACGTGATCAAGGTCAAGCTGGCCGATAAAGATTTGCCTATCAACAAGCAGATGCAGCAACTGCTCGGCCCGGAGTGGGACCACGTCCGTCTGGCGGTCCTCGGCAACCAGGTGGTGGTCCTGCTCGGCTCGGAGATCGAGCTTCTGGAATCCGCCCTGGTCAACGTCAAGGAGGGCAAGGCCGGCCTGGCCGGCGCCAAGTCGCTGGCCGCGTTCTCGCGCCGCGCCAACCCGGCCCGCTCGGTCGAGTTCCATCTGTCCGTGGACAACCTCATGGCCCTGACCAACCCCAACCAACCGGTGCCGCGGGCCAAGGCCGGCCAGTTCCTGTCGTCGATTTCGCTCACGGTCCAGCCCCAGCGTATGCAACTGGACCTGTGGTTTCCCACGGTCGATGTGAAACGGCTGGTCAAGGACCTGAGGTAACCAAGGCGTCGCGCAGGAAGTGGACGTTTACCAGCAAAAACCTTTTTGGTATGTTTTGCCCGGGTCTTTTGTTTGACCCGCTTCCCCCGCAATGGCAACTGCCAGCGTTTTGATCCGAGGGCTTGCCTGCAATAAACTCACGGATGTACTATTACGAAAGGATTCGTGCATGCCCGTTCTTCTGCAAACCAT
>CAZFGM010000096.1:11685-15284 GCA_964518515.1 uncultured Alcaligenaceae bacterium
TCACGGATGTACTATTACGAAAGGATTCGTGCATGCCCGTTCTTCTGCAAACCATCGTTCTTTTGCTCCTGTCCAACGTCTTCATGACGTTCGCCTGGTACGCCCACCTCAAAGACATGAGGCACCTGCCGTGGTTTCTGGCGGCGGCGGCCAGCTGGGGGATCGCGTTTTTCGAGTACCTGATCCAGGTGCCGGCCAACCGCATCGGCGATCACGGCGGCCTCGGGCTGCCGCAGCTCAAGATTTTGCAGGAGGTCATCACCCTGACGGTGTTCATTCCGTTCGCGCTGTATTACATGAAACGGCCGTTGACGTGGGATTTTCTCTGGGCGGCGTTGTGCCTGTGCGGCGCGGTGTTTTTTGTGTTTCGGGGAGAGCTGACGGGAAAAAGGGAAAATCCCGCGGCGCGGACGGCCCAAGAATCCGTCCAGGAACCTGTCACGCGGGAGGTGGACGCCTCGCGGGCGCGGTGATTAAAGAGCAAAGGCGAGCGTCGAGGCGTAAGCCCGACGTGGAGACTCACACGTCGGGCTTACGCCTCGACGCTCGCCTGGATTGGATCGCCAAAAGGATGCCGGCGGGTATTAATAGCGTCGTCCGCCGCCCCCGCCGCCGCCGTAGCCGCCGCGGCCGCGTCCGCCGCCCCCGCCGCCGCCGAAGCCGCCGCGTCCGCCGCCGCCGCCCCCTTCGGTCTTGGGCCGGGCCTCGTTGACCACCAGCTTGCGGCCGTCCACTTCGGCGCCGTTCAGGGCGGCGATTGCCGCCTGGGCTTCGCCCTGGCTGGCCATTTCCACGAAGCCAAATCCCTTGGACCGGCCCGTGGTGCGATCCATGATGACCTGGGCCGATTCCACCGCGCCGTGCGGCTCGAACAGCTTGGCCAGATCACTGTCGGTGACCTCGTAAGTCAGATTGCCGACATACAGTTTCTTACCCATTGTCACACTCCCAAAGAATAGTGGCGGCCACTCCCTCGACGCCGAGGAGGTCACTGCCCACGTAACTTCCGCCATCCGAAAAAAAGAGTCGCCCTTGCTCTGGACCGGGTTCCCGGAAAGATTGGCCAAGCCATCCTTCGAGGGAAGTTTCCCAGGTTCAATCACATCCTGGTCAGGCTTGCCGGGAAAACGGAAAGGTCCAGCGCAGGATAGGAACGAGCATGGTCGGCGTCTCCGTGCATGCGAGCACTCGGGATGGTCCTGCTCCGCACGCCTGATGTCGCCGCACCTACCGCATGAGGTGGCATCACGTATGAAGAGCGCTGGCTCATATCTTACACGACGACGACCGGACAGCCAAGGTAAGTTTTATTTCCGCGCCACATCAAAAGGCCGCTTGCCGCTTAGCAGGACCTGCTAACCCGCAAGCGCCTCGGCCAATTGGCGGACGTCGTCTTCGTTGTTGAAAAAATGCACCGAGACGCGCAAGCCGCCAACGCCGGCGGTGTAGCGCTGGGAAATCAGAATCCGCCGCTCGAGCAGATGGTTCAAACAGGCGGAATCGCGGGCCGGGCCCTGGCCGAGCGTGAAGGTTACGATCCCGGACCGCACGGCCCGGTCGCGCGGACTGACCACCTGGGTCCCGGCCGCTTCCAGGCGGTCGATCAGCAGGTCGCCGAGTTGGAGGACATGGCCGGCGATGGCATCCCGGCCCAGGGTATTGAGCAGCGCCACCGCTTCGCCCAGAACGACGTTGCCGGGATAATTGGCGGTGCCGCCCAGCTCGAAGCGCCGCGCCGCGGGTGTAAAATCATAGCAGCCAACGGCCGGGATATCGGGGGTGGCGAAGTATTCCGCCCAGCCCTGCGGCGGCTCGAGGATATTCAAGTAGCCCCAAGCCCCCGGCCGCAGCCGATCCTGCAAGCGGGGATGCACGTACAAAAACCCGCGCCCCACGGGGGCGTTCAGCCACTTGTGCCCGCCGCAGACGACGAAATCGACGGGGGTCTGGCCGACATCCAGCGGAATGGCGCCGAGTTGCTGGATGGCGTCCACCACCAGAAGGATGCCGTGGCGGCGGGCCAGCTCGCTGAAACCGGCCAGGTCGGCGCGGAAGCCGTTGTTCCATTGCACGCTGCTGAGCAGGATCAGTCGCGTGTGTCGATCGATGGCCTTGGCGAAATCGTTCACCAGCAGCCGGCCGCCCTGGTGGGGAACGACTGCGACGTGAAAGCCGTCCTGCTTTTGGCGGCCGAGCCACGGCACGGCCAGGCCCATGAACTCGGTGGCGCCGACCAGGACCTTGTCCCCCTTGGCCAGGGGCACGGCGGCGGCGATGGCCTGGAGGCCGTGCGTGGTGCTTTCGACCAGGGCGATGTCTTCCGGCCGGGCGCCGATCAGCCGGGCGATTTCCCGGCGCGGCTGGTCGGCGGTCTTGTCCAGGGCGATATGATGGGCCGAGGCGTCGCGGGCCGGGCAGGCCACCAGCTCCTGGCCCAGCCGGCGCAGGGCCTCTTCCGCCTGCACCGGCATCAGACTGACGCAGGCGGCGTCGAGAAACACTTTATCGCGCGTGCCGGGAAAAAACGCCCGCGCTTGGGCCACGTTCATCGCCAGCTTCTCCACGGATTCGACTTTGGGTCCTGAGTCTTGATTATTAGTTATTAGTAGATTGATGTTGCTGATAATCGAAAGGCCAGTGGCTTCAATCTTGCCCAGGTGGAGAGGTTTATCATAATGAAGATGATTCGCCTTTACCATGGAACGGATTAAGCAAATGCCAACGATATCCTGCATAACGGTCTCGATGCCGGCAAGGCGGCCCGTTACAATGGAGGGGGCGAATTCTGGGCAAGCACGGAAATCGGGATAGCGGATTGGTTTGCCCGAACGAATCCTGCGGGAGGAAAACCGGCCCGATTGGTTTTCGATATTCCGGAAAACCTGCTTCAGCAGATCGTGGCTGTTCGTCCCAAGATAGTTTACCAACATCCTCCCGATGATTACGAGTTTATGCCTACATGTTTTCCTTTATTAAACCCGGCCATGACCAATATTCAGGTGCAGGGAGTACCATGAATCGAGGTGACCGATGCGATATGATCCGGTATTCTTGGCCTTTACCGTCACCAGTCCTTCTCCGGAAGAATCCCGGAGAATCCAAGAAAAGCTGCGTCAGGAAATCGGCCCGGACTCGCAATTGGTAGATACCAGGGTGTCTTCCGAAGGGACGGAAAAAATTTTTTACCGCCTAGGTGATTTCTTCACCGAAATCCTCGTCCTGCCGGAGACGGAAGGAAATCCCAAGCAATTTCGTTTGGTGTTTCACCGCCATCCGCACGCCGGACATTTCTGGAAAGATATCATGGTACGGATCGTTCATTCCCTTGAGAGCGCCGACCCTAAGGTTACGGTTTCCATGGACTACAAAGGGGATGATCCCTTGGATTGGAAACACCTGAACTCAGAATCGAAATCGAACGGTTGAATTGGCATGGGCAATTTTTATCCTTGGCATGGTAAAAATGGTCCTCCTTGGAAACCGAATACTTACCTGCAGGTTTGTTTATCCAAGTTTCCGGCTGTGCTCGACGGCTCGGGCCGCGGAAGCGGCCAAGGAGGCCAGGATTTCGACGTCTTCCTGGCCGAAGGCCCCGCCGC
>CAZFGM010000097.1:0-15263 GCA_964518515.1 uncultured Alcaligenaceae bacterium
GACGGACAAGAATGTCCGTCCTACGGGTAGATTATCAACTGCCGCTCGCCTAAAGGTTTTGTTATTGTTCGCCAATCCGATGGGACTTATGCACCCGTAAATATATCCCATTTGAACGGAGTGCAGGGCCAACCCGGCTCCTTGCAAATGCCCCAATCCATCTTCCAAGGCATTGTGCAAGCCTTGACGGATGCCGAGCTTTAGGAGGTTGACGATGCCCAACTTAATTTCCCCCAGCGATCGCCTGGTGGTGAATCGCCTCCTCTCCAGAACCGCGGACATGCTCGATGGTTCGTTGGATTTTTGGACCGTGGTTTGCTTGGGCCAAGATGGGCTCGAGGCGCGCGGTTTTTTGGAGAAATACGGTGAGGAATTGCGGTCCTTGAGTGTGATCAGCAAAGTATTTTGGTCAAATGCTTATTTCGAGCCCATGTTGCAGGTTTTGCGGAAATACCAGGATGCGTTCTTGAGCTTGGCAGATTACCGGAAAAAAAGCCTGGAAGATTTGCAAAAGGCCGTAAATTGTATTAAGGAGGGATATGTCTTTCTCCAGAAGGCGGTGGATGCTTTGGAAAAAGATTTGGGAGAGATCCTCCATTGCCGGCAAAAACAAACGCCGGAAAGGAAGCAATACTTCCAAGGAATTCTGGATCGTCTTTTTGAGACCTTCTGCCAGGCCCGCACGGAACCAATGGACTTGGTCCCCAGCGGGTCCACTGCCTAATTCATGTAATCATGGCCACCGCCATCCGTTTTGACCCCACCTCCCTCGCCAAGTACGGGCGCTTGACGATGATCGCCCGGTCCATCGTCGAGGGCTTTCTGTCCGGCGTGCACAAGAGTCCCTACAAGGGCTTCAGCGTCGAGTTCGCCGAGCACCGGCAATATTATCCGGGGGATGAAATTCGCCATATCGATTGGCGGGCCTATGGGAAAACGGATCGCTACTACATCAAGGAATACGAGGAGGAGACCAACCTGCGGGGGAACCTGCTCATCGACGCCTCGGGCAGCATGGCTTACCGGGGCAAGGGGCCGAGCAAATTCGAATACGCCCAGTACATCGGCGCCTCGCTGGCCTTTTTGATGTTGCACCAGCGCGACGCCGTCGGCCTGGTCACGCACGATACCAAGGTGCGAAACCTCATTCCGCCACGGGCCAACGCCAAGCACTTGCTGCGGCTGATTTCCACGCTGGAACAAACCCAGCCCGGCGGCGAGACCAGCATGGCCCCTTTGTGGCATCGCCTGGCCGGCCAGATCAAACGCCGCGGCATGATCGTCATCCTGTCCGATTGTTTCGACCAGCTCGGCCCCTTGCTGCACGCCCTGCGGCACTTTCGTCATCGCCGCCACGAGGTGCTGCTCTTCCACATCCTGGCTCCGGAAGAAATCGAGTTTCCGTTTCAGAAGTGGACGCAGTTTCGCAACCTGGAAATCGCCGGCAACAAGTTGCTGGTCGATCCGCAGCGCCTGCGCAAGGAATACCTGAAAAACTTCCAGACTTTTTGTCAAGACCTGCGCGACCAGGCCGGGAAAATGGCCATCGATTACCATCTGATGAGCACCGATCAGCCGGTCGAGCGGGCCCTGGGGATATACTTGACGAAACGGCAAATGCGGAGGTAGTTTCCCGATTTGAGCCAACAGTGGTAATACACCAATGACGATCGGTTTCCAAAGCGGCTTCATGCTCCTGGCCCTGGCGGCGCTGGCGATTCCGCTCCTGGTCCATCTGCTCAACCGGCGGCGGTATGTCGCCGTGGACTGGGGGGCCATGCAATTCTTGCAGGTCAGCCAGACGACGCGGCGGCGATTACTTTTGGAAGAAATCCTTCTCATGCTGTTGCGCATGGGTGTGATCGCCGTTTTCGTCCTGGCGCTGGCCAAACCACAGGGAAGCGGCGAGGCCTTTTCTCCCTGGGCGGACCGGACCTTGCGCGATGTCGTGCTGGTGATCGACGGCTCGGCCAGCATGGCCCTGGACGACGGCAGCGGCCCGACGCCTCACGAGCAGGCCAAAACCTGGGCCCGCAATTTCGTTCAGGAACTGGGATCGAACGATTGTGTGGCGGTGGTGCTGGCGCGGGAACAACCGGAAATACTTGTCGGGGATCTTAATTCGGATCACGAACAGGTGCTCCGCAAGCTCGAGCAGTTGCCGGCGCCCGCGGGCAGCCCGGATTGGCCGCAAGCGGTGGGCGAAGCGGTCCAGATGCTGGTCAAGCAGGGGAAAAACTCGCACCGCGAGATTGTCCTCCTGCACGATGGTCAGCGCTGGGGTTGGGCCGATCCGGAAACCGTGAAGCGCTGGGAAAAACTCGGCCGGCAATGGACCATGGATGCGGAGATTTCCCGGCCGCGCCTTCGGATAGTGAACCTGCGCGAGGGGGTTGGCCAACCTCCACCCAATTATTCCCTGGCCCCAGTGAACACTTCGCGGACCCTGGCCTGGGCCGGGAAAAACCTCAAGTTCACCACCGCCCTGGCCTATGAGAATGTCGGTGACTATCAGCCTCCCTGGCGAATTCGCTTCGAGGTGGATGGCCAGTTCGTCCAGGACGTAGCCTTACCGGCCCGTGGCCAGGGCACGCAAGGCCGGCTTCCTTTTTCCTTCCATTACCGGTTCCCCACGCCGGGATCGCACCTGGTATCGGTGCTCCTGGAACCGGATTTGCCTGGGGAAAAGCGCACCCCAGAATATCGTATTCGGGACTTTTTTCCCTTGGACAATCGCCAGGATCTGGCGGTGGAAGTCCATGGAGAACTGCCGGTGCTTTTGGTTGACGGCAGCGCTTTGGTCTCGCCCGAGAGCAGCACCTTTTATCTGCGCAAGGCTCTGACCCCTGTGGCGGAGGCGAAACGTCCGGCCGTGGTCCAAACACAAGTCGTACCTTATTCGCGGTGGGACCCGGCGCTGTTACAGGGCAAAACCCGGCCGCGGGTGGTGGTGCTGGCGGATGTTCCCCGCTTGACCCCTGCCCAGCGCGAAGGGATGGAACGATATCTGGCGGAAGGCGGCGGCATCCTGGTCGTGGCCGGCGAACGGGTTCAAGCCGATATCTACAACACCGAACTGTTCCGGGAGGGACAGGGCTTCTTGCCGGCACGCCTGGAAGGCGTGAAGGGAGATGCATCCAAGCCGGAGCAGGCGGCCGCCCTCGATGTGGGTCGGTTGTTGCATCCGGCGCTGGCGATTTTCCAGGAGCATCCCGCCAGCACACTGGGTCAGGCGCGCTTGCCGCGCTGGTGGCAGGCGACGCCGGCCGACAAAAACGCCGCCTCGGTCGCCTGGCTCACCTCCGGGGATCCGCTCCTTGTGGAAAAAACTTATCCCGAGAGCCGTGTCTTGTTGTGCACCGTACCCTTGGATCGCTCCTGGGGCTCGACCTTGCCGGGCGTCCTGGAGTATCCGGTGTTAATTCATGAATTAATTTATTACCTGGCCGACGCCCGGTCGGCGGAGCGCAACCTGTCGCCGGGCCAGCCCTTGATTTTTCGTCCCGAGCGGGGCAATGCCCCGAACTTGCCGGCCCAGATCACGCTTCATTGTCCCGACAACGACCGAAGGGAATTCGAGGCCCAGGCCTGGCCGTGGACCTTTGACGGCACGCAACGGCCCGGCGTCTACCGCCTCGACGTGAATGGCGGCCGCACCGTCCATTACGTGGTGCGAACCGACCCGCGCGAATCCGACTTGACGCCGTGCAACGAAGAAGAACACCAGCAGGTGATCAAGCTCCTGGGCGAAGGCGAAAATAAATCGCCGGCTTCGGATAAACCGCTCGATTTGTGGTGGTTCTTCCTCGTGGCCGTGGTTTTGCTGTTGTGTGGCGAAGTGTGGCTGACCCGGCGCATGGTGGCGGCGCGGGAAAGTTGAAGATTCCTGAAGGTGATAATTTCCGCATTCCCGCTTGCGGGTTAGCGTGGCCTGCCTTCAATAGGTCACGCTAACCCGCAAGCGGCGGATGAAATGGGGAATTATGTTATTATGTTTCGCATTCCACTCTCCGGCGACGATGAATTCCTGATCCTGTCGCCGAACTGGAGCACGCTGGAACCCGGCTGGCAAATCGGCCTGGCGGTTCTGCTGCTGCTTGTCCCGGTGGTATTGGTGCTGTGGTTGTATACTTACGAGCTTCGTTTGGTTCGCCGGGGGGCGGCGCTGGCCCTGTTAGGATTGCGCCTGCTTCTCTTGCTGCTGTTGTGGGCCGTGGTCGCTTGGAAACCCGAGGTAGTGCAAGAACGGACCGAGGAATTGCCCAGCCGGATTTTGCTTGCTGTGGACCGCTCGGGCAGCATGGACGTCGCCGACCCGCAGCGGAAGATTCTAGAAAAGCTGCGTCTGGCTCGAGCCTTGAAAATGGCGGATGCTCCCCAGGTTCTGGACAGGTGGATTGACCACTTCGAGAAAAAAAAGGCCGCCGCGGAGCCTCCCTGGTTGGCGGAGGCGGAACTGGCCGATGCCGTGCAGCGCGGCCGGCTGAAAAAACAACGCCGAGCCCTGTTCGCCGGCCTCCTTCAGCAAGTCGATGCCCTGACACGGGCGGAAATCTCCCGCAAAATCCTGGCCGGCGACGGCGCCGATTTGCTTTCCCTTCTCAAGAAACGCCATCACGTGGAAATCCTCGGCTTCCACCACAACGCCTGGGACAGCGATCGGCTGAGCCTTTTATTCGACCAGAGGGACAAAGCACCGACTCCGGAACGGAACACGGATCTTCGCGGGCCGCTGGTCAAGGCCCTGGAGCGCGCGCGAAAAGACCAGGGACCGTTGTTGGGAATTCTGCTGTTGACTGACGGCCGGCACACGGTGGGACACCGCACGGAAGATGCCCCGGAGGCCCTGGCCGAGCAGCTGGCTCAGCAGCGGGTGCCGATTTTCCCCGTCGCTCTGGGAACGGCGCCGCCGCCCCGCGACGCCGGCCAGGAACCCTCTGCCGCGCCGGCCGACGTGGCCGTGCTCGACGTCAAGGTCCCCGGCAATGTCTTCAAGGACGTGGACGTGCCGATCGACGTCAAGGTTCGGGTGCAAGGTTTGCCGGCCCAGGAAATCGTCGTCGAGCTGCATCGTCCCGCCAAGCCGCTCAAGGAAGAACACGTTCACAAAATCAAGCACGACGGCGCGGATCGCATCTACACAATCCCGTTTCAGGTGCGCTTGGACGAAATCGGCACGCACCTGTTGGAAGTAAAAGCCCGGCCCGCCGATGGCAAAACCCGCGAGGCCACTACCGCCAACAACGTCCTGCCCGTCGCCGTCCGCGTGGTTTACGACAAGGTCCGCATTCTGCTTGTTGATGGCGTGGTTCGCTGGGAATACCACTACCTGGCCACCGCCCTGATGCGCGACCAGGCCATGGCAGTCGACCGCGTGGTGTTCGAGCAACCGCGCCTGGGGCTAGTCCCCGAGGACAAGCTGGAAAAGCTCGGCAATCCGCGGCGGCGCCTGCCTGATGTCAAGGACGGGGAAGACCCCCTGGGTAAATACGACTGCATCATCCTCGGCGACGTCTTGCCCGAACACCTTCCCCCCGCGGACCGCCAGCGCCTGGAGAAATACGTGGCCAAGCGCGGCGGCACCCTTGTCCTGATCGCCGGCAAACGCGCCATGCCAATGGAATTTGTCAAAGACGACAAAGATCCGTTCGCCAAGCTGGTGCCCGTCCGCGATCCGCGCGTGGTGAAGAAGGACGAGGGCTTTGGTGTGACCTTGACGCTCGACGGCCAGCGCGCCCCCTTCTTGCAACTGGAAATTTCCCGGCAAGCCAGCGAGCAGCGCTGGGCCGAACTGCCGCCGCATTACTGGGCCGTCGTCGGCCGAGCCAAGCCGGGCGCGGAACCGCTGGCTTACCTGCCCCACGACAACAAACCCCCGCCCGATGCCAAGGAACCGCCGGAGCGCCATCAGGGGTTGATCGTGCACCAGAATTACCCCCTGGGCCGGGTGCTGTTCGTCGGCCTGGACAGCACCTGGCGCTGGCGTTACCGGGTCGGCGATACCTATCATCACCGCTTCTGGAGCCAGGTGATCCGCTGGGCCGCCGCCGACAAGCTGTTGCCGGCCGGCAATCGCCACGTCCGCTATGGCAGCCGCGAACCCGTCTATCGCCCCGGCCAGGATGGGGAGATCGCCGTTCGCCTGAGCGAGGACGTTCCGCTCCTGGCCGCCAAGGCCGCCGCCAACGTCCGCATCCTGCGCGAAGGCAAGTCCGATCCGGTCGCCGTGTTGGCGCTGGACAGGAAAGAGAACTATCCGCGCCTCCTGGAGGCTCGCCTGCGCGACCTGCCCCCCGGCACATTGCCCCCCGGCACCTATCGCCTCGAACTGGACATTCCCGATTTGAAGAACCAGATCGACGCCCCGCCCGATCCGGATGATCCGGCCGCCAAGATTCCGCGCCGGGACGCCTTCACCATCCTGCCGCCCGAGGACAAGGAGCTGCGCGACCTGACCACCGACTGGGAAATGTTGAAGTCCCTGGCCGCGAAAACGAAAGGCCAGGTGTACACCCCGGAAACGGTGCACGAACTGGTGGACCGCCTGGCGGCTCAGGTCCGCCCGGTCGATAAGTCCACGCGCCTCAGCCTGTGGCAAGACCCTCCACTAGTGTGGTGGATGTTTGGCGTGTTCCTGGCGTTGTTGACGGTGGAATGGGTGGGCCGCAAGCTGGCGGGCTTACCGTGAGAAAAAAATGCAAACCAGGCCGCTCGCGCGGTGATGGTGTCAAAACGTATCAGGAATCGTATTATACTTCGCGCGGGCAAGATTGATTGGTACTTGGTGCCGCCACGTTTCATATGTTACTTTGTAACCGTTCACCCATAAAAACTACTTCCACAAGCCACTGTAGCCGCAGGCTTTAGCCGGCTTTAGCCTGCGGTGGTTAAAACGCATCGATTGCCAGCCGCCAAACGCGCAGGCTAAAGCCTGCGGCGGCTACAATGGTTTGAGTCATTCCTCGTAACCCTAGAAATTCCCCGCAGGTGTTTTGAATCGCCAAGTCCCTACATTACCCAGTGTTGCCCGATTGTTTACAGCGGCAGGTCGATGACCTCGTCGTTGGCGCTGGGCAGAGTGACCTTGATGGCCCGCGTGGTTTGGCGGCGGAGAAAGCTCACGCCGTCGGCCACGATCGGTTCCTGGCGGCGCAGGGGGGCGACGGCGGCCGGCCACTGCCGCGTCCGGCCCGGGATCAAGTCCGCTTGGAATCCGTGCACGCGCTCATAAAAAACCTGAAAGTAACCTTCACGCCGCCATTCGCCGTCGGTCAGGACGTCGATGCCGGCGGCTTCCTGAAAAGCCACGGCAAAGGGCACGGCGCGATCGCAGGCCCGGTTCCACTCGGCCCGCGTCCGGCGGCCGGCCAGGTAATCTTGTAGAATATCCAGCAGCCAGACCGGCCGCGGCAGGCTGCCGATCACCGTCGTCGGGAACAGCGGCAATTTTTGCAAATACCCGGTCATTTTCATCCAGGGAGGTGGCGCGATATTATATTCCTGTGCGCAGCAATCTTGAGGCGAGCCGTGCTCCGTAAGGAGCCGGGTGACGTCGCGGCCGCAACCCGGCTGCTTACGCGGCTCGGCTCGCCGAAATGTGTCTCAATCCTGCCCGCGCCTAGGTATATTATTGGAGCGCGTTCCATGGGAAATCCGGAAAACATTAGAAACCCTTCAACCCTTCTGTGCAAGCCGATTCCTTGGTCCGCTGCGGAACAACCTGGAAGAAATCAAGATGGACTGGCATGTTCGTTTTTTCGGTTTACAATGATTCCCGGAAAAGAAGTGCAAACGTCATATCTTTTTTCGTTCGGAGGCAACCGTGGTAGAAAACGCCAAGCAGATAACGGTGTTTTTGGAGAACAAGCCCGGCCGGCTGGCCAATGTCCTGTCCGCCCTGGCCCGCGAGAAAGTCAACATTATCGCCCTGACCGTCATGGATAAGCACGAGCACGGCGTGCTCCGCCTGGTCACGGACAACAGCACGAAAACGGCCCAGATCATCCAGGCCATGAACACCCCGTTCACCGAAAGCGACGTGCTGCTGGTGGAATTACGCAATCAGCCGGGCGCTCTGGCCCACGTGTGCGAGATCCTGGCCGCCGAGCACATCAACATCGATTACGCCTATTGCAGCTCGGGCGGGCGCAACGGCAAAGTGTTCGGCATCTTCAAGGTGGCCAATGCCGACAAGGCCAGCCGCGTCCTGAGCCTGCCGGCCAACAACCGCCGCCTCGAACGCCGGCCGCTCCGCGATCAGCGGACTTATAAGCGCGGATAGATAATCGATTGCGGTCTCTAACCTTGACCCAGACCGCCCAGGGGTCTATCATCACCTATGGCGAGCAGGAAATAACTCACTGGCGAGCGTCGAGGCCTAAGCCCGACGTGGAAGCCAATGACACGTCGGGCTTACGCCTCGACGCTCGCCGTGGTGGTTGGGGAAGTTTCTCCCAACCCGCAAGAAGGGGTTTTCCAGGAGCGGGCCCGCATGAAAGCGGAACATCGCAAGCAGCTGCAGACCAATGTCCTGGCCGACCGCATGGGCAAGGTCGTCCAGGCCCTCAAGACCAAACCCCAAAAAAAGACGGTCCTGTGGTTTTTACTAATTGTGGCGGTCGTCGTGGCGGTTTTCTTTTACATGCGCTCGCGCAGCCGCAAGTCGCACGCCGAGTCCACATTTTGGAAAAACCTGGAAAACGCCCACAAGATTCATATTGAGGAATTGGGAGGAATCAAAGAAATCCAAAAAGATGACGAATTATATATTCAAGCCCCAGCGGATTGGTCCTATAGTAAAACCAATGTAGGTAAAGCAGCGCGTTTTCAATATGCTTATTATTCGCTTTGGGAAAGAGGCCTTAAAAGACTGGCGGCAGACCCCAAAGGCGCTATCAATCATCTTGAAGGATTAACCAAACCCATGTATCGCAATCTTGCTAAGTTATGCAAAGACGATCCAATCTGGGAACCAGAAGCTCTTTATAACCTGGCTGTAATTGAAGAAACTTTGGCCGTCAAGGATCGCGTTCATCTGGACTACGCCCGCGACCTGTACCTGGATGTTGCCGAAAAGTTTTCCACCAGCGTCTGGGGCAAAAAAGCCGAAGTCCGCGCCGAACTGCTCAAAGATTCCAAGTCCGCCAAATACAAGGAACTTGCCAAGTTCTACGGTGAATTGGGGGCAAACATCGGCATCGGCCAACCCAAGTAAGAAAGAGGATCGAAGATAGGGGATAGAGGAGTAAGTTCTCAATAACCCTGATTTTGGCTGGGGTATCGTTTGACCGATGCAGAGCCGGAAGCGTAAGCGACGGCCACGCCAAACCTTCGGGCGTCGCTTACGCTTCCGGCTCGGACAATTAAATTTCCGACCTCCCCAGGGTTCTTGAGAACTTACATAGAGGATGGATTGACATAGGTTCCTCGATCCTCGGGTCCTCGACCCTCAGTCCCTGTTTCTCTATCCTCTATCCACCATCCTCTATTACACCGTCGCCGTTCTATGGACGACCAAAACACCCCTGCCGGCCTGGGCCGCTGGGCCAATCGGTTCATCGACTTGATGGTGGCTTCTAAGGTTGTCGGCACGCGTCTGGACCAGTTTTTGGCCGCCCAGTTCCCGGACTATAGCCGCTCGGTCTGGCAAAAGGCCATCGAGGCCGGCAAGGTCACCGTCAATGAAACCTCCGCCAAGCCCAGCTACAAAATCCGCGCCGGCGACCGCATTCGCTTCGAGCTGCCCGAGCCCACCCACGACCTTCCCGTTCCGGAAGATATCCCCCTCGATATCCTTTATGAAGACGAATACCTCGCCGTCATCAACAAGCCGTTCGCCATGGTGGTGCACCCGGCCAAGGGGCACTGGAGCGGCACGCTGGTCAACGCCCTGGCCTTTCGCTTCGGCCAGCTCCCCCAGTCAGAAGAAAGTGGAGCGCAGAGCGCGGAGCGCGAAGCGCCGGAAAAAGGCGGGCCGTCTACCAATGCGCTCAGCGCTCCGCGCTCTGCGCTTTCCTGTTTCCGGACCCCCGGCGATCATCGTCCGGGCATCGTCCACCGCCTCGACCGGGATACCAGCGGCGTCATCTTGATCGCCAAGGAGGAATTTACCCACCGCGCGCTCAGCGCCCAGTTCGAGCGCCGCAAGGTCTTCAAGGAATACCTGGCGATCACCGCCGGCGTCCTCGACCGCGACAGCGATTACATCGAGAAGCGCATCGGCCACCATCCCAACGACCGGGTCAAAATGGCGGTGTACGACAGCGCCCAGGAGGAAGGCAAGGAGGCGTGCAGCTTTTACGAAGTGCTCGAGCGCTTTCAGGGCTACAGTTTTTGCCGGATTCAGCCGCGCACCGGGCGAACGCATCAAATCCGCGTGCACCTGGCGAGCATCGGCTGCCCGGTGCTGGCGGACAAGATGTACAGCGGCCGCGCTTGCCTGCGGCTATCGGACCTGGTGGCGGACCTTGATCCCACCAAGGATGAGGTCCTCATGGGACGCCAAGCCCTGCACGCCAGCCGCCTGCGTTTCCAGCATCCGCGGCTGGGCCAGGTCATTGCGGTGGAAGCACCCTTGCCGCCGGAGTTTGAAAAAACCCTGGCCGCTTTGCGGAAATACTGCACGCGGCGCCGATTGGTATAATTTGTTTCGGACCCTTTATGTCTTCGGCGAGCCGAGCCCCGTAAGGGGCCGGGTTGCGGGCACTTCAACCCGGCTGCTTACGCAGCACGGCTCGCCGACCAATAGCGGCCCCTACAAAACGCACGACCCATGCTTCGGGTAAAAAAAGCCCAGGTCCCCCGCTTTGTCCAGGCAAAGCAATTGACACGCCGACTTGTTCCTTTAAACTGGAATCTGCCGGCTTGGCGATGAGCCGAGCGCCTTTCTTGCCGTCTGTTTCGCCCGTCGATCTCAAGGTGCATCCATGGCCGTGAAAAAACCGACTCCCAAACGCAATCCGGACAACCCCAATACCGTGCTGGTGTTGTTCCTGGTCTTTTTCGTGATCTTGAGCCTCGGCCTGGGCGTGTGGGGCTATTTCGGCTACGCCGGGCAGAAAAAACTGCGGGGGGATGTGTCGGATGCGGAGGTCAAATATTCCAATGCCCGCACCGGCGAGCGTTACCACAAATTTATTCATTTTGAAGCGCGCCTGGCCCAGCAAGGCACTCTCCCAAAAGAAGAGAAGGACCAATGGGACCAGCTGAGCAAAGAATTTGCCAAGCCCGACGGCGAGTTCAAGGCTGAATTATCCAAACCGGCCATTGAGAAAATGATCAAAGATACCGGTGACCCGCAGGTTCTCGGCTACGACAAAGATACCAAGACCTACCTCAAATCCTTCATGGTCCGCCTGAAGGAACTCAATACCGACAACGACAAACTCAAGGGCGATCTCAAAACCGCGCAGGATACCCTCGAAGCCAAAAACCAAGATCTGCTAAATGAACGAAAGCGGGTGAAAAAGTTCATTGAAGACGAGACGGAACGCGCCACCAAGAACAGCGATGAGGCCCTGAATCAGGCCCGGCAACAGCCGGCCAACATGGAAAAAGCCTTCAAGGACATCGAGCGCGTCAAAAAGGAGAAGGACGATATCATCACAAATATGCAGGACCAAATGGAAAAGCACGTGGCCAATATCAAGCGGCTGCAGGGCGATTTGGCCAAAGCCCGCGAAACCGGCAACGGCGGCCCGCTGCCCCCGGTGGTGGCCCAGCCCAACGTGCCGCTGCGCGATCCCCACGCCCTGTTTTTGGATATTTCCGCCGGCAAGACCCTGTGGGATTTGCCCCTCGGCAAGATCGCCCGCATCGACCAGAACGAGCGCCAGGTATACATCAGTCTTGGCTCGGCCGCCGGCGTCAAGCCGCAGCTCACCTTCAACGTCTTCGGACCCAGCTGGTACGGCCGGGCCGACAAGGGCCTAAAAGGCACCATCGAGGTGCAGCGCGTCGTCGATGCCCATACCTCGGCGTGCACCATTACGTCGCTGTACGATGCCGAGGGGCGCGAAATCGCCGTGAACGATCCGGGCCGCCTCCGCATCCAGCGCGAGGCCGACAATCCCATGAAGGTCGGCGACTTGCTGTTCAACCTGACCTGGGGCACCCACGTCTTTCTGGCCGGCCCGGTCAACTGGACCGGCCTACCCAGCAACAGCCCCGCCGAGCAAATGCGCCACCTGCAAGCCTTCACGTCCCTTTTGGAACGCCAGGGCGTCACGGTGGACGGCTACATCGATTTGAACGACGGCGCCCTCAAGGGGTCGTTCACGCCCAAGACGCGCTTGTTGATTCGCGGCGAATTCCTCAACCCCAACGCCCGCGAAGGCGACGCCCCGCGCGTCAAGGTCATCCACGACGCCATGCAGGACCTGCGCAAGATAGCCATTGAAAAGGGCCTGTTCCTCATCTCGTCGGACAACTACGCCAACGTGATCGGCTTCCGCCGGCCGCGCAGCGCCAACGACCCGGAAGTCTCCGCCTTCCGCCCGCGGCTGCCCGCCGGCGGCCAGGGCGTCACCATTATTGAAGTCGGCGGCGAGAAAACCCCCGAGAAGAAGGATAATGGCAAAGAGAAAGAAAAAGAGAAGAAAGAAAAGGATTAACCCCGGCTGCTTGCGTTTAGCGTTCGCTCGAATTTTCCAGGGGCGAAACGGCGCGGATTCCCGTTTTCCGCGAAGAATCAGTTCGCCTGCCATTTTTTTCACTCCCACAATAATTTTCGCACACGCAATCCTTCCTCCCCGAATAAATCCTATAGTTGAGCAGACTCGGACAGCGGAGGAGGAGCGCGCATGTGCGGCATCGTCGGCTATAGCGGACGGCGGGAGGCGGAACCTATTCTGGTCGCGGGACTCGAGCGCCTGGAATACCGCGGCTATGACAGCGCCGGCCTGGCCACGGTGACCGGCGCCAACCTGTGTCTGCGCAAGACCGCCGGCCGCATCGCCAACCTGAAATCCTTGCTCGACCGACAGCCGGCCCCCGGCACCAGCGGCATCAGCCATACCCGCTGGGCCACCCACGGCGGCGTCACCGATCAAAACGCCCATCCCCATCTCGGGGGCGACGGCGCAGTCGCCGTCGTCCACAACGGCGTCATCGAAAACTACACCATCCTGAAACGCCAGCTGGAAAGCGAAGGTTTCCGCTTCCGCAGCCAGACCGATACCGAGGTCATCGCCCACCTCATCGCGTCGCTTCTGGGCGGCGACCTGGTCCAAGCGGTCCGCAAGGCCCTGCCCCGCTTGAAAGGCACCTACGGTCTGGCCGTCGTCAGCCCGCGCTTTCCCGGTCTGATCGTGGGCGCCCGTCTGGGCAGCCCCCTCGTGCTCGGCATCGGCCAGAGGGAACATTTCCTCGCCAGCGATCCCAGCGCCCTCGCCGGCTACACCGATCGGGTGGTCTTCCTGAACGATCGCCAGCTGTGCGTCCTGTCCGACCAGGACTGGGAAGTCTTCAATCCGGAGCAGCACACGGTCGAGGCCAAGGTGCACGCCCTGGACTGGGACCCGGCGGATACCGACAAGGGCCGGTTCGAGCATTACATGCTCAAGGAGATTTACGAGCAGCCCGAGGTGATCGAGCGGGCCATGGCGGGCCGGCTCAACGAGGCCGACGGCACCGCCCACTTCGGCGACCTGGGACTCGACCCGCGCCAGCTCGGCCAGGTCGAGCGCCTCATCCTGACCGGCTGCGGCACCAGCTATCATGCCGGCCTCATCGGCGAATACCTGATCGAATCGCTGGCCCGCCTGCCGGTGGAAGTGGAATACGCCAGCGAGTTCCGCTACCGCAACGCCCCCCTGGGCCGCGGCACCATCGTTCTGGGCATCTCGCAATCGGGGGAAACCGCCGACACCCTGGCGGCCGTGCGCGAGGCGAAACGCAAGGGAGCCACCACGCTGGCCCTGGTCAACGTCGTGGGCAGCACCATCGCCCGCGAGGCCGACGCCGCCCTGTACCTCCACGCCGGTCCGGAAATCGGCGT
Source organism: uncultured Alcaligenaceae bacterium (assembly GCA_964518515.1). Lineage (GTDB taxonomy): Bacteria > Planctomycetota > Planctomycetia > Gemmatales > Gemmataceae > CAZFGM01. The sequence continues at coordinate 13,997 of CAZFGM010000097.1, forward strand.
GGCCAGCACCAAGGCCTTCACCGCCCAGGTCACGGTGCTGACGCTGTTGGCTCTGTACCTGGGCCGGATGCGCCACCTGTCGTTCTCGGCCGGCGCCCGCATCGTCGAAGAGCTGCGGGCCATGCCGGATTTCGTCCGCCGCACTCTAGAGTGCCACCAGGAGGTGCAGCGCATCGCCCGCCAATACTTCCACGTGTCCAACTGCCTGTACCTCGGCCGGCAATATCTTTTTCCCGTGGCCCTGGAAGGCGCCCTCAAACTCAAGGAAATCAGCTACGTCCATGCCGAGGGGTACCCGGCCGCCGAGATGAAGCACGGTCCCATTGCCCTGGTCGATGAAAATACGCCGTCGATCTTCCTGGCCTCGCGCGGCCCGGTCTACGACAAGGTCATGAGCAACCTGGAAGAAATCAAGGCCCGCGGCGGACCGGTCATCGCCATCGCCGAGGAGGACGACGATCAGCTGGCCCTGCGTGCCGACGAGGTGATTTTCGTGCCGCGCGTGCCGGAACACTGGCAGCCCTTGATCGCCGTGGTGCCGCTGCAACTGTTGGCCTACCACATCGCCCTGTTGCGCGGCTGCGACATCGATAAGCCGCGGAATTTGGCCAAGAGCGTGACGGTGGAATGAGGGAGTGGTGAGTGGTGAGTGGTGAGTGGTGGGTGATGGGGTGGTTAGGGTTTGTTTTCCAGCCCCGTTCACGGGGCTACCGCGCCAGCGGTGTAGGCCCGCCTCTTGAGAGCGGGTTTTGGCAAAACCCGCGTCCTGGTTTTGAAACCCCGTTCACGGGGTTTCTCGCGGTTCGGCTTTTAGCCGTGAATTCGGAGCCTGAAGGAGTGGAACCAATGAAAAACCTCCTCAACAAAACTATCCTGGGTATCCCTTTGGGACTCATGGTAGGACTCTGGGTAGAAATTATTTTGCTTGATTCCATTGAAACCTATCGTCCCAGGACGGGGCCTCTGGCGGGGGCGCTGGTTGGGGCTATTGCTTGTTGGGGTTTCAGAAACAGTGAGTTAGGAGAATTCTCCCGACGGGCAACAATCGGCATTCTCTTCGGGATGTTTGCCGCGGTTCTCCTCGGTGCCGAGGTTTACTGCCAGCTGAGAACTTCCTGGGAGTTGTCGGAACTGTCGGTCAAGGATCCTGGTACTTACCGGTTTGTCGTGAACAGTACCGCGCAAAATAGCCACTATGCACAGTTCCAATACGAGGGCCTGCTTTACGGCATTCCTTTAGGGGTTTTTCTAGGCGGCCTGGGTAGCA